>CALGIK010000184.1 GCA_937915515.1 uncultured Clostridia bacterium | reverse complement strand
AAAAAAAAGAGCAAAACTTTTGCGTACAGGACGGGAGCAGTCATTTGGTCAATACTCGCAATCAGTCTCTTTTTTATGCCGTCGCAGCAATTTACGCTTATTAACGCAAACCTTAATATTATCAGCCAAACGCCCGATGTGCTGATTATTGTTTTAGCTTTTCTTTTAGGTTTAGGCATAGGCGGAGCGGTTTTGGTGCCGCATACGCTTTTTGGCGACGTATGCGACGCCGGTCAGCTTTACTTTGGCTCTCGTCAGGAAGGAGCTTTCAGCGGTCTGTCCAACTTTTTAAACACCACAGCGCAGGCATTGGGTTTAGCGGTTGCTTCCTGGATAATCGGCTTTTCGGGATATATCGAGACTGTTTATACTCAACCGGTAAGCACAGATTTTTATTTTAAAAAGGTTTATGAGATGTTAAACAAAAGCAGTTGGATACCTATTGAGCAGCCACAGAGTGCACTTTTAGCAATAAGGATTGTTATGGCGTTTTTGCCGATAATAATTATGGGCATAGGCTTTTTAATGAGTTTAAGATACAAGCTTACGCAGAAGAAACAGAAAGAAATACTAATTTGTGTTGAGTTGGACAAAAACAGCGACGAATACAAACAAAAGAGGGAAGAATTACTGACTTTCTTAAAAGAAACAAAATAAGGGACAAATGAAATTTTGCAATAAATACAGCGGCAGCCGCGGAAATTTAACGCTTATAGACGACGGCAAAACACGGCTCTTAATAGATTGCGGCGGTGGCATCCGCAGCTTAAAATCGGCATTAAAAAAAGAAGGTTTAAGCATTACCGATATTGACGGCGTTTTGATAACGCATGAGCATAACGACCATATAAGCGCATTGGAGCCTTTTTTATCGGCAAACAAAAAGGCAAAAATTTATGTTCACCAAAGAGGGTTTAAAGCGCTCTCTTTGCGTGTGTCAAATGCAGAGGACAGAATTGTCTGCTTTGACACACCCTTTAATGCCGACAGCTACTTTGTTGAGTTTTATGAGTGCAGCCACGATGCGTCGTTTTGTTGCGGTTACAAAGTAAGTGAGGAAAGCGGAGTGAGTATAGCCACCGTCACCGACACCGGAAAAGCCGACCAATCGCTTATAAACTTTTTTAACGGTTGCCACACCGTATTAATCGAAAGCAATCATGACGAAGTAATGCTTAAACAGGGCAATTATCCGTATCCTTTAAAAAGACGCATTTTGGGTGAAACGGGACATCTTTCTAACGAGCAAGCGGCGGAGGTCTTAGCTCTTTTACCCGATATCAACGTAAAAAATGCATTTTTAGGGCATTTAAGTCTCGAAAACAATACGGAAGAAATTGCCTTTAGTACTGCTATAAACATTCTAAGTAAAGTGGGCGCAAAAGAAGGAAAGGACATTAACTTATATATTGCAAAACAGTTTTGCGGAGGAGAAAGTATAATTGTTAAGAAATGAATTTGAAAAAAAAGACGGATATTATTTGTTCACCATTTCCCTTTCGGCTATTCTGTTGATTAGCCTGTTAACGGCGCTTTTGTCGCAATCCTTAAACATACATGACGACGAGGGAAATTTCAAAGAGCCTTGGTTTTGGATAATCAGCGCTGTCTTACAGTTGAGTTTGTTTGCCTGCGTTTTTGTTTATACTAAAATCAACAAGATAGATTACTTAAAAGCAACGCGTATTAAATCAAAAATAAACTTTTCTACGCTTATTTTAGCAGTAGTGCTCGGCGTAGGCGTATTTTGTACGGTAAACCCCATTCAATTATGGATTTTGCAGGCATTAAGCAAAATAGGCTACACAGTAACAAGCAGCGTGCCGATTGATAACGGTATTTTAAATACGGTATTGCTCATCCTTGTTGTTGTTGTTTTGCCGGCTTTTTGCGAGGAACAGCTATTTAGAGGCGTAATAACAAACGGATTAAGTAAAAAAGGACTGATTAACGCTTGTTTAATCAGCGGTGCTCTGTTTATGATTTATCACGTTAACCCTGCGCAAACGGTACATCAGTTTATTATGGGTGTGCTTTTAGCGTATATTGCGTTAAAGAGCATGAGCATTATACCGGGTATGCTTATTCATTTGATTAACAATCTTATTGTTGTTATTGTTGCAAAGACCACAGAGGAAGGAGCCGGTGACGCATTTATATTAAAATATTGGTACATTTTCCTTTTTGGCGGACTGATTATCACAAGTTTAGCGTTGTACGCATTTATACAAAAGACAAAGCACATTAAAATAGAAAAACAAGATACTGATCAACCTGTTACCGTACAAAAAGTTTTAACTTTGGATAGCGTGCGCAATAAAAGCAACACAAAAAAGAGTGTTTCCGAAATAATGGTTTTAGCGGCGGGTATAGCAATATGCGTACTTTTTTGGTTGTCTAATTTTGTTTCGGGTTTATCTAAATGATTGCAGTTAAGTTAATCTGCGTAGGTAATATTAAGGAAAAATATTTAACTCAAGCATTAGACGAGTATTACAAAAGATTAAGCAGATTTTGTAATTTAACCGTGACAGAAATACCGAGTACGCTTATTACAAAAAACGACGAAGCCAACATAAAAAAAGCGCTTTCAACCGAAGCAAAACAAATAACCGAAAAGCAGATAGGCATGATTGTGGTTATGGACAAAGAAGGTACTCCCTTCAGTAGTTTTGACATGGCAAACCTTATAAAGGAAGCGTCCATGCAAAAAGGCGCAATTTCTTTTATAATCGGCAGCAGCAACGGTATATGTCAAACGGTAAAGGACAAAGCCGATAAGATCGTCAGTTTCGGTTTAATCACTTTGCCTCATCAATTGTTTAGAGTAGTTTTGGCAGAGCAGATTTACCGTGCCTTTACCATTTTAAACGATATTCCCTATCATAAATGATTTATAAATAACAAATCAAAAAATAATTGACGGCATTAAAGCTAAAAAAAATCAAAAAGCTTTATTTGTTTGACAAATCTTTACATTTTAATCACTTTGGCGCTAATTTTAGCATACCATAAATTAAAGCAAAAAGGTGGTGTAAGAGTGTTTAGATATGAGGATTTGTTAAAGGAAGTCGAGGAGTTTAAAAATCGGGGCATCGAAACAGGAGAAATTGGTTACAGCGTATTAAATAATCCTATTCCTTACATTTTTATTGGCGACAAAAAAGGCGACAGCATAATTGTAACGGGGGGTATTCATGCACGGGAGCATATTACATCCTTACTTGTCGTTAATCAGGCTAAACACTTGCTTAAAAATCCGTCGCATTTAATCATGGGAGGCATATATTTTATACCCATGGTAAACGTTGACGGCGTAAAGCTGTGTCAGGAAGGCGTTGCTTTTTTGGAAGATAAGCAAATCAAAAAAAACCTGCTAAAAATAAACAGCAGCGCCGATTTTTCGCTGTGGAAAGCCAACATAAACGGAGTTGACCTTAATGTTAATTTTGATGCACGCTGGGGACAAGGCAAAAGCAACGTATTTTTTAAGAGTCCTTCAAATTATGTCGGCAAAATGCCAAACAGCGAGATAGAAACAAAATCTTTGGTGCATTTTACGCGTGAAATTAAGCCTCTTGCAACAATAAGCTATCACTGTAAAGGCGAAGTAATATATTGGCGTTTTTTCCAAAAAACCAAACAGCAGCTATGGCGCCATTATCGATTGGCAAAAAGCATCAGTGAAGTTACGGGTTATACTCTTGTTGCGTCAGAAGCAGGCAGTTGCGGCGGCTACAAAGACTGGTGCATTCAGACAATGGATATACCTTCTTTTACTATTGAGGTAGGCAGCGACAAGTACGAACATCCCTATCCCTATACCGATTTTAACAATATATATAATAAAAACGCAGATATCCCGCGGCGGCTGCTGAATACAGTTGCAAGAGATAAAAATTTGGTAAAACAATATGAGTACAATACAGCAAAAGTTTATGAAGGCGGCAATACTGTTAGCCAAACAAGCGAAAAATGAAGGAGAGGTGCCGGTAGGTGCCATTGTGGTGTGTGACGGCAAAATTGTCGGCAGAGGACGCAACAAACGCAACAAGCAGCAAATTGCCACAAGACATGCCGAAATTATAGCTATAGAAGCGGCTTGCAAAAAATTAAAAAGCTGGCGGCTTGACAATTGTCAACTCTACGTGACGCTCGAACCTTGCTCCATGTGTATAGGCGCGTGCTTTAACGCTCGAATAAAACAGGTATATTTTGGCGCATTTGACGACCGAGGCGGCGCATGCGGCAGCGTTTTAAATGTATCTGAAGTTAATCAGTTAAACCATAATTTAACCGCTACTGGGGGAATACTTAAAGAGGAATGCGCAAAACTTTTGACCGATTTTTTTAAAGAAAGAAGGGAAAAACCCTGACAAATAGCTGATTAAATTGTTTTTGTGTATATTTATCGCACTTAAGGAGCGTATACCGCAGACAAAAAATATTTAATTATTACTGTTAAAATATTTAGCTTGTAAATTTAACGCATAATGAGCAAGCGGTACGGATTTTTTTTGGATGATTGTTTCACATTTAATATTATCGGGATAAAAATTAAAATAGCGTTTGAGCAAAGCCGACGCTTCTGTTTCGTCACCTAAACAAAGTTCAAAAACACACTTGTTTACATCGCCTCCGTTGTTGATTATATAACGGTTAACCGCAGCCATATTAAATGCGTTAGAAGGCGAAAGCATTTTTTCTATATTGACCTCAAGCCTTTTAGCGAGGTTTGGATGGTCCTTTAAACCGTAAACGGCGCTGTAAAAACATTTTTTTACACTTTTAAAAGTATATGCATTTTGTTTGGCAAAAGCCGTAAAGGCGTCCGATAAGCTTAAACCGTCCAAAAGACACTTTTTTACAAAATCCAACAGCAATAACAACATGCCGTTATTATTGACAAAACCAAATGTTTTATAACGAATAAAATGCACCTCATAAGTTGCTACAACTTTTGGGGTGCATTTTAAAGCACAGTATTTGATTATTTTGTTTTACACAAGAGATAAACTTTCGGCGGTTATGTCAAACACCAAATAACTTTGCTGCATGCGCACCAAAACCTGCTTTTTTTGCGCCGAAGGCTCGCTGTCAAAATAATAAACCAAATTTAATCCGTTTAAACCGACGATACTTACTTTGCGATTTTGTGTTTCAATTATGTTTCCTTTAACGTCGGTATAATTTTCCCCTTCCATATAGTATAAGGGATTGCCGCTACTATCAACATTTTTCCACACTCCGCCTAACTGATAATCAAATAAATATCCTTTAGGCACAACGGCATTAACGGTTGTTACGTCTAAAAGTCCCGTACCGTCAAAAATATTAAGAGACGTGCCGCCCGCTTCAGCAAGAGGAGTTATATTGAAACTCCTCAAAAGAAATTCTATTTGTTCATTATCGAAGGTTTTGACACCGTTTTTAAGTTTTACGTCTTTTTCGTTGCTCTTTGCATCAGCTACAGTATTCACCTTTACAATAGGCTTTTTTTGTGAGTAATCATAATTTACCGTTGTTACTATATCGTTTTCGGTGCATACGCCGCATCCGATAAATACACTTTTGACGGTTTTGCTGCTGGATACCGGCAGCATTCCCATTTCCTTAAAGGTGCATTGGCTTATTATTGATACGTCAACGACAATATCTTCGCCGTCCATACTCATAATTTCGCTGCTTGCCGCCTTTTGAATAGCTGCCGTATACAAATCCATATCAACGTCAAACTGTTTTTTAGTGTAAATTTCGGTTACGTTAAGCGTTGACACTACAGTATAAGTGCCCTCAGCACTGTTGTGTGTAACCGTTGTAGTATAAGTGCCCTGAGCATCAAAAGGAATAATTTGAAGATAAGGTGTCCTAAATATCCCTGTTTCGTCAGTCACTCCGGTTATGCCGATATAATTAAGCTCATAATCGCTTGCGCGGCGCACATTGTATGTTAAAGTTTCGTTGTTTGCCCAACAAGGCGTAGTATGCGGCACATAAGGCGCACCGCAGCCCGTTAAAAGTATTGATATAAGGACGATAGCCGCAAAAAAAGCAAAAAGTTTTTTCATATTTTCTCCGATAAAGTAGTTATCATTATACTTTACAAACAAAAAAATGTCAATTGACATTGACGTAATTACGCATTATAATGAGTTTATGCAGATGACGTTAATTTGCGCAAACACTTTGCGCTCAGCCAAAATGAGTATTGACGAAAAAATTAATAAGCTTAACCATGGCGATTTGGAATGCAAAAATTATATTATTGTGCCCGAAAAAAGCACTCTTGATGCCGAGAGAGCTTTAATAAAAGTCAGCGGCGGCAGTTTCAACACCAATGTTGTCACTTTTAAAAAATTGGTGGACAGCTTAAAGGATATTAAACAAGAGTATTTAACAAGACAAAACTGCATAATTTTATTGTCTAAGCTTCTCGACAGCAAATCAGGCAGTTTTTATTGCTTTAAGCACGGCGTAAATAGCAGCGGTTTCGCCGAAAAAATATATCAACTTATATCGGCGTTTAAATATGCGCATATTCTTCCTGAGCAGCTATCAATAGCCGATTTGCCGCAATCGTTAAAAACCAAACTATCTGACATACGTTTGATTTATTCGGCTTATATTGACGCAATGAAAAACCGCTACATTGACAGCGCCGATAAGCTTGACATATTAATTGATACGCTCACGCCGCAAACAATAGGTTCATGCGGATTTTATATTTATGATTTTTTGTCCTTTAACACGCAGGAAAAATTGATAATAAAAAAACTGATAAGATTTGGCAAACAAGTCACTGTTGCGGCGGCATCAAGCAGTCAGTATACTCACAGCGCCCTTTTTGATAACAGCGTGCCGCAAGCAATACAAGGTATATGCGACGATTTAAACATAAAGCCAAATATCGAAAATTATGTGGCTCATGCAAGCCAATTGACAAAACACATATATACAAGCGTATTTTGTGTAGGTAAAACGATGCAAAAAACAATTTCGCCCGACAAACTTATCATAAAAAATTGTTCTGATATATTTGATGAAGTGCTGAAACTTGCGCATTTTATTGACTTTTATGTAAAACAAGGGGGCAGATATAAGGATATTAAGGTATTGTGCTCTGATACTTCCCTCTACGGTTTTGCTATCGAAAAACACTTTTCGGACTATATGATACCCTTTTATCTCGACAAAAAAGAGTCGCTAATAGACAGCGTTTTAGGAAGATACGTAATAGCTTTTCTTAACTCATACAAAAACAACTTCAAACTTAATAATGTATTGGATTTTGCCAAAAATTATCTCTTTAACGAGGATGTTTTTGCTTTCGAAAATTTTTGTATAAAATATAATATTAACTATAATTACAGTGACTTCGAAATAGGTCTTAAAGATGTTTATTATGAGCAGGCTAAAGCTGTGGGTAAAAAGCTGACAGAGATATTTAGCAGATACGGCATAAAAAAAGCCGATACATGCAAAAGCTATATCGAAAAGATATCTGATTTTTTAACCAAGGAAAGTATAGGCGAAAAATTAGAAGAATACGGCAGTATTTTAAATTCTTACGGCATTAATGAAGAACAGCGCCGTATTATGCAGACAGAAAAAAAGCTGCGCCAAGTTTTAGAACAATTAGCCGCCGTTATGGAAAACGAATATATTACTCTCGATAAATTTATCAAGGCATTTTCTTCGGCGTTAAATGCTCAGACCGTGTCTATTGTTCCGCTCTTTTTTGACTGCGTAAACATAAGCGATTTAAACAAAGGCATAAGCCATGATGTTAAAGTTTTAATAATTTTAGGCGCAAACGAGGGCAGTATGCCTGTTGCAAAAAAATCGGGCACGCTTTTAACTGACAGCAATATAGAAATGTTAAAAAAATACGGCATAAACGCAGATATAAGCGCCGAAAGCGAAAACAGAAGACAGCGCTTTAAATTGTTTAATGCTTTAAACGAGCCGACGGACATTCTTTATGTTAGTTTTGCCGGCAATAACAAAGATTCTCAAACACGTCCTGCGCCTTTTGTAATAGCGCTAAAAAAATGTTTTTCGGCTGACGGCATTGGCGATTATCCTGACGATGTAATTAATTACGAATATCTCAACAAGAAAACAGCTTTAAAAAAAGCCGTGACAACACTTAGCCAAAACAGAGAAGGTATACTGAAGTATTCTTTGTTGCCTAAACAAATTGACGAATACAACAGCAAAGCTCAAAAATATTTAGATTTTAATAACGATATCCAAAATATACCTAACGGCAAAAAAATCTTCTTTAAAGGAGGCGCATACAGCGTCACAAAAATAGAAAACTTTTATAATTGTCCTTTCAGCCATTTTGTGTCAAGCGGTTTAGGTTTGAAAGAAAAAGAGACAGGTCAATTTAAAGTAAACGATTTCGGCAATATTCTCCATTCTGTTTTTGAAAAATTCGTTAATCGAATAATCAATAAAGAGAGGATAGACAAAAATACCGCCGAAGCGATTTTTAACCAAGTGATAAACGACGAAAAATACTGCGCTTTTAAAAACGATTTTAAATTTGCTTTTTTAAGCGAAAACTTAAAAAAAGAAACTATAAAAATGTGTGTTTCTATTGCTCAGCAGATAGCTAACAGTGATTTTTCACCGATAAAAACAGAATTTGGATTTGGCTTTAATTCAGACAACATGCTTACGATAGACTGTGAAGGCAAAACGCTTTCACTTAAAGGAATAATCGATAGGATAGACGCTTATGGCGATAAATATATGATTATCGATTATAAAAGCGGAAAAGCGGAATTTAATGAGAGCAAGCTTTATGTGGGTATTAAGCTGCAGCTTTTTGTTTATGCACTTGCTGTAAAAAAATATTTAAAGGGTGAGCCTGTCGCATGTTTTTATTTTAAAATCAGCGATGATTATAACGAGAGCGACAAAAAACGTTTTATCGGACGGGTTATAGGGGAAACAGACCTTATAAATAATATAGATAACAATTTTTACAAGGACGGCAAGAGTACGCTGTTCAGCGCGTCTCTTAAAAAAGACGGCGGGCTTTCAAACATAGGCAAAAGTTCGCTTACGCACAAACAGTTTAATAGTTGTATCGATTACGCCGTCAGTTTAATTACCAGAGCAAATAAATTGATGCAGCAAGGCTATATTGCCGTTAACCCTATCGAAAATGCATGCACTTACTGCTTGAGTAAAAAGCTGTGTAATTTTAACGATACTCTGATATTTTCGCCCCGTAAGGAAGTATTGATGAGCGCTGAAGATATAAGCTTATGCATGGAGGTCAAAAGTCATGCTTAATTATACGGCTGATCAATTAAAGGCGTTAAATACCGACAAAAACACAAACATTTTAGTCAGCGCATCAGCAGGCACAGGCAAAACAACCGTAATGGTTACACGCATTGTAAAGCTTATACTTAGCAAAAATATTCCGCTGCAAAATATTGTAGTTGTCACCTTTACAAAACTTGCCGCCGCCGAGATGAAGGAAAAGCTTTTTAATATGCTTACCGAAACAAATGACGAATTTGCTTTTTCTCAGCGAGAAAGAATTGACGTTGCTCAAATTTGCACCTTGCACTCTTTTTGCGCCGATATCGTAAGAGAATATTTTTATTTAGTCGGCATTGACCCCGATTTTGTTGTGGCAGAACAAAACGAAGCCGCCGCGCTTTTTAAAAATGCGCTTGACGACGTATTAAAAGAGCATTACATAAATGATGACAGCTTTAACGATTTATTAATCAGACTTATAAAAAACCGCAGCGACCATATCTTGGAGGATTATTTAACAAAATTATATAATTTTGGGCAATGCATAAAAGACTTTCCGCTTTGGTATGACGAAAAGCGTTTAAACATTAATTATCAAAGGGTTGAAAGTTTTTTGAATGACAAATTGATAACCAGCCAAAACTCATATAAAAACGTTTTGGCGGATTATATATCTAAGCTTAAAATAACAGGCGCATATCTGTTAGTCGATTATTTAGAAAAAATAAGGAGTCAGCTGTGCGCGTCAATTGATTTTGAATTGGAAAAAAACTTGCAGCTTTTATATGCGGTTGAGTTGCCTGCTTTTGCTCAAAAACTAAAAAAAGCTCCCGATGTACTCAGTGTTGATATTGCCGAGTTTGAAAATTTATTGGAAGAATGCAAAGCTTTAAAGGAAACTGTCAGCGATTGGCTAAAAGAATTAAAAATATATGAGGATATTAAGCGTAATTCAATGTTTGATATCCAAAACAGGGTTTGGCTGGATAAACTTATAGAGCTTACGGTACAAGTCACCGAGCGCTTTTCGCAATTAAAAAGGGAGCGCAATTTATGCGATTATAACGATTTGGAGCATTTTACATTAAAAATTCTTGAGGACAAAGAGGCACTTAGCCAAGTAAAAAATAAATACAGTTATATTTTTGTGGACGAGTATCAGGATATAAACGGAATTCAGGAAGAAATATTGGCAAAATTAAAGGGTGAATTTAATTTTTTTGCCGTAGGAGACGTAAAACAAAGTATTTACGGTTTTAGACAAAGCGACCCTGATATTTTTGTGCAGCGCAGTTATGAATATACTCAAAACTGTCAAATTAACGATATTGTATATATGAACGATAATTTCCGTTGCAACAAGGAGATTGCCGAATTTGTAAATATGGTGTTTGAAGCGCTTATGACGGATAATTTCGGACAAGTCGATTACTCCAATACAGGTAAACTTAAAGCAAACAACATATACTCATTGTGCGACGGCGAAAAAAGCAGTGTAATTTCTTACATCTTTTACACTAAATCGGAAAACGAAACACCGCCTCAAACAATATACGATATTACTGCTAAGCAAGAGGAAGAAATAAGCGGCGACGACGTTGAGGGTATGTATATTGCCCAAAAAATCAAAGAAATTGTAGGTACTAAAGACTCTAAAGGCAAGGTATGCACTTTTAGCGATATAGTAATTTTAATGCGCAGCGTAAAAACCAACGCCGTCAATATCTTTAAACAGCTGATAAAGGCAGGTATCCCCGCCGTGATAGATTACCCTACATCGGCTCAAACTTGCGAAATAAATGACCTCATCAGCTTTATGCGCATTCTGGATAATCCTCTTGACGACTATGAGTATGTAAACGCGCTTAGTAGTGCTTTGGGATTACTTACCTATGTACAATTGGCGAAAATTAGTGAAGCAGTACCTAACACTAACAGTTTTTATGAAAAAACAGAAAATTATATTAATTATCCCGACGCAGACGCTATTATTGTAGATAAATTACAGCAATTTTTTAATTTAACAAAAAAATATCGCATCTTAAGTCAGACAATTTTATCGGGCGAGCTGCTGCTTAAACTGATGGAAGAAAAAGAGTACGAAAGGTATATTTTAGCGTTACCCGACGGAGAAACACGCAGCCTGAGATTATCTAATTTTATAAGCTGTGTGGCAAATATAAGCTTAAGGGAATTTATTAATTATGTAAACGAAGTCGGCGTCATTGATTATGCAAATAATTACAGCGGCAATGCCGTTAAGATAATGACCATGCATGCTTCTAAAGGACTTGAATTTGACGTTGTATTTTTGGCAGGCTTAAGCAGTCCTTTTGCCGGGGATACCGATGCGTTGCTGATTAGTAAAAATCTGGGACCCTCTTTAAAATATTTTGACGTTGACGAAAAGACAGCAACAGAGACGCCGCTTTTTTTAGCGGTAAAAAGCGAAAAGGTAACAAAAAATCTTGAGGAGGAATTACGGTTATTATATGTTTCGTTAACGCGGGCGCGAAAAAGGTTGTATTTAATTGCTAGCGGCACCAAAGCGGCAGGAAGAATTAAATTTGTACCGCAAGACGCACGCTGTATGTTTGACTGGATTGATTTAGCATTGCAAAAAGGAAAAATGAGTGCATATAAAGACCATGTCGGCGATAATTTTGCAGTACAATATGTTTTGGCGGAGAGCTTAAAAAATGATATAAAACAAGATATTGTAACAGCACAAAGCACTAATGATAGTTTAGCATATTTGGATTGGACATATCAATTTGCTGAGGATACTACCCTTCCTTTAAAAGTTGCGTCAAGTCAGATAGATAAATTGGCAGCGCAAAATTTTAAAGAGGAAGAAGAAAATGAAGAATATTTTGGGCAAATTGTTAATCTTGACGTGCCGCAAGACATTGACAAAAGCCAATTAGGCAAAGCCTACCATAAAATATTTGAACGGTGCGATTTAACAAACGACGACAGCGTAGACAACACGAAAGAGGCATTAATTGACGAAGGTATAATTGACGTTAATTTAGCACAAGCAATAGACACATCACTGATAAAAAATTGCTTAAAAAATCCTTTGTTTGTGCAGCTGTTTAACGGCGGTAAAATTTATAGGGAACAGCCTTTTATGGCGGAAATGCCTTACAGTTCGATTTTTGGCAGCGGAAGCAATCAAAATATAGTGCTTCAAGGGGTAATTGATTTACTTGTTAAAAATGAAGATAATGCAGTACTTATCGATTTTAAGGTTACGCAGAACCCCACCGATATTAAGAAAAATTATTTTAAACAAATAAACAGTTATAAAAAAGCGGCAGAACAAATATTGAAGGTTAAGGTGAAAGCATATGTCTTTTCTGTTTTAAATAATGAATTGATAGAAATGAACATTTAAAATAAGGTTTAAAAAAAAAATAAAAGTCTAAAATCAATCCATAGACAAATATAAAGGAGATTATTTATGTCGTGGATTATAGATTTTTATGACAGCCTTATTGATCAGTCAATATGGTTTTTTTTAGGAGCTGGCATTATACTTTTAGGCTTGTTAGTGGTGAATTTATCAGTAAATCCTTATCAAAAACAAGTACTTCAGACAAAAAAATGTTTAGCTGCAATCAAAAAATGCACCAAAAAAACACGGGTTGGTTCGCTTCCTGTACCTATTGTTTATCAAGCTGGATGGGAAAGATATAAAAATTCTACAAATCTTTTGCCCTCACAATGTTTAATATATACAAACCATAAACAAACAAAATGCTTGTACATTTTAGGCGCTTTAGCGGTACTGGCACTAATTCCCTTTTCTGTTACGGCGGCGGTTTTCTATCGTTTCGATTGGTTGTTTTTTGTTCCGTTGATGTTTGTTTTGGCGTATTGTTTTGTTACTGCTTGTGTGGAAAGTATTTTATCAAAAAGGATTATTTTATCAAAAAAATTATACAGTGATTACGTGGGAATTTTGGATTTTTATTACGGAAAAGCATTTTTTAATCAGAATGATAAGGCTGAGAATACTTTTGACGAAAATAAAATTACAAAAAACGAAACAGAAGAAGCACCTTTGGTTATTGAAAAACCTCAAACGGAATTATTGACGGCGCAGCCCACATCACCTGATTTTGCATCAGATAATACAATAAAAAGAGTCAATTTTTTAGTGTCAAACGGCGTAAAACCTGATACAGCCGAAAGGTTGGCTAGCTTATTAAAAGACAACGACAAACCTCGTTCTGTCGAAACTCAAAAGGAATTAAACAAGGTTTTAAACGAAACATTGCAGCTTATCACAAAAAAACGTTATTCGGCATAAAAATAGGGGACAAATTAGTCCCCTTTTTTTATACACATCGGCATATTTGTGTTCTCAATAAATAATATTTTATTGTTTTTTTTCTCAAAAATATTGTAATTTTTGCAATGATCCTAATGTTAAACAATAATATCGCCTATGGATGCAACTGCAATTTTAATTTTTATATAAGACCTATAAGTTTATTTATTATATCATCAAGCCAGTCACCATCAAAGAGTTCGATAAGTCCTTCGTCCACCGCCGCCGCAAGTTTAGGGTTAAGAGGTAGTTTAGCAGTAATTGTCACGTTATACTTTCTAGCTATGGCATCAATGCGGCTTTCTCCAAACAAATATATTTTTTTATCGCAGTCGGGGCAAGTGATAAAACTCATATTTTCCACAAGCGCCAAAACGGGGATGTTCATCATGCGCGCCATATTGACTGCTTTTTCTACTATCATACCTACTAGTTCCTGAGGAGAAGCTACAATTATCACGCCGTCAAGAGGAATAGTCTGAAATACCGTTAAAGCCACGTCGCCTGTTCCCGGGGGCATATCAATAAACATATAATCGACATCTCCCCAAATTACATTTGTCCAAAATTGTTCTACAGTACCCGCAATAAGCGGCCCCCTCCAGATAACGGGGTCGGTTTCGTTGTCTGTCAAAAGATTAAGCGACATAACAGATATGCCTGTTTTTGTCATCACCGGCAAAATACCCTCATCGTTGCCTGTTGCGTGTGTTTTTAGCCCAAATGCTTTGGGAATGGACGGACCCGTTATGTCGGCATCTAAAACAGCGGTTTTATAACCTTCTCTTTGCATTGCTGCCGCCAATAAAGAGGTGACCAAACTTTTACCGACACCGCCTTTGCCGCTAATTATACCGATAACTTTTTTTATGCGGCTTAATTTGTGCGGCTTTGCTATTAAATTTTCTTTTTTGTCATTGCAATTTTTTTCGTTGCAATCTTGACAATTATGCGAGCATTGTTCACTCACTTGCTTTTCCTCCGTAGATAAATTTTTTACGTTGCTTATATATAGTTATAATTTAAAATGCAAATTTCTTTTATAGTTTTTCATAATCAATTTGTAGAGCATTTTATGTCGTAAAACATTGTTATAAACTTAACTTTTCGTAATCTCAATCAGTTTAATTAAAGCTTAATCTGCTAAATTACCGATATAGTTTTTATCAATAGCAATTTTTATTTATTCCTCTGTCTTATTGTATTCTATCGCATAATTATGTTTTTGACAAACGCCACAGCCGCAATAACTTTCCTTTCCGTCACATAAAACAATTTCGCCGCCTTCAATTTTTAAGTTTAGACCTTCTACCAATACACGCGCAAGTTTTTTTCGGGCGTTAAAGTAAATTTGTTGTACGGTAGTTCGCGCTATTTTCATATACAAGCTACATTCTTTCTGCGAAAAATTTTCATTATCAATCAATCTTATCGTTTCATATTCATCCACAGACATTACAATAGAATCTCTAAAACTATTGTGAGAATCTATAGGCGTAAATTCAATTGTTGCGGGAAGGGAACACACCTTCCGCCATTTTTTCGGTCTTGCCATATTAACTCCGGCGTTTTTTATAACTGTGCGTAAATAATATTATACCTATTTTTGACATATGTCAATAATTTTTAAAAAATAAACCAAGATAGGATACAATAATATCATGATAATGAAAAAAACATTACAAGAATAAAAATTAAACGGGCATTCAGCCCGTTCTATCTTTAGTATAGAATTTTTACAGAGGTTTTTGTTATGCTTCTAAAAATAGGTTAATGTCATCTTCAACATTGCTTATAGATGCTAATTTAAACAG
>CALGIK010000183.1 GCA_937915515.1 uncultured Clostridia bacterium | reverse complement strand
GGTACAATATCTTCACCCACTTTGTCGCCCACTTTGTATGATTGTTTAATCTGCTGTGCGTCAGTGAGAGAAATCTCTTTATCGGCATCTGTTACTTCGTCAACTACGGTTTTATATGCGTATATTTTTATCAAACATTTTTCGGGATTGATTTTAACGTCGACGTTTCGTGCTTCGCCGAAATTCTTTTTGCAGGCGCAGCTTAAAGCGTTTTGTAATGCACTCAAAAATAGTTCTTTATCAATACCTTTTTGTTTTTCTAAATCATCAAGTGCCAAAAAAAAGTCTTTGTTTATCATTAAATGACCTCCGAGTTACCTATTAAAATTTTATTACAGGTTTTATATTGGCGGGTAGGTTATACCCTATTTCGTGTAATTCGTCGTTAACTTTTATAAAAAAGCTGTTTTCGTTAAAAGACGTCAACACGCCGACAAGTTTTTTGTTGCCTAAATAAGGAGCATAAAAAGTGACCTCAATTTCCTTATCTAAATTCCGTTTAAAATCCCTTTGGGTTTTTAAAGGTCTGTCTATCCCTAAAGACGAAACATTTAAAATGTAGGGCGCACCCTCTGTAGGGTCAATATTGTCTAACGGAGCATCAATAATCCTGTGCAAAGCTTCGCAATCGTTTATTGTAACGCCGCCTTCCTTATCAATATAAACAGTAAGATTCATCCCGTTATGTTTTTTAACGTATTCGACTTCGACCAGCTCCAATCCTAAATTTAAAGCATATGGACAAACGAGATTAAATACTTCGTCTTTTACGTTTTTCAAGGTTTACCCCCTACATTAATATGAGAGCGGGCTTTTTACCCACTCTCATAAAGCAAATCTTTTATGCTGTATTATTATACCACACTGTTTTTGTTTTTACAACAATATTATATCATTTTTTTTGTTATATAAGCGAATTATCAATATCTATCAGCTTCAAAAACAGCATAGCTTCGGTAAGCGCATCACAATCGGCACGATGCGGATGCTCCCAATCAAGCTTAAAATATTGACTTAAGGTGTCTAATGTATAATTTTTTGGAGCTTTGTTTCTGTACTCTGGTTTTTCAAACAGCTTTTTTGCCAAAGTTATTGTATCTAGCATATCATTGTTAAACAAATAGCCGCAGGGATTGCCGTAAAAACTCAAAAAACCGTAATCAAAATCGGCGTTATGCGCTACAAGCGTTGACCCGAATGTAAATTTATAAAAGTCTCCGCAGACCTCCTGAAATAAAGGTTTATCTTTTACCATTTCGTCGTCAATACCGTTTAATTCGACCGTTTTGGAAGTGATATGTATTTGCGGATTAATTAATGTGTAAAAAGTCTCGACAATTTTACCGTCAACAATTTTAACTGCGCCTATCTCGGTAATTCTGTCCTGCATATGCACAATGCCTGTTGTCTCAAAATCAAAAACAACAAAAGTTTTCCCTTTTAAAGCTACTGGTACGTCGTCGATATTTGTTAACAAGTCCGTTTGAGTTTTTTGAACGTATGGCTTAGGAAAAACTGTGACATATTCGGGCGGCAAAGGTCTAAACTCGTCTGATATCGATTGCTGCTCTTTAATTTTACATCTGCCTAAGGCGTGGGCTAATATTTCAAGTCTGTTATCGTAAGTGCTGAATTGCGCCTTTCCTCTGACAATAATTTCGTCGTTATCATAAATAGATGAAAACGCTTTCAACGCCGCATCGTCCTTAGCAAAAAACACAACGGGGATACTGCCCGAAAAATCTTTAAGGTTAAATTTGCATACCGTCAAATTTTTACCGCTGCTCTCACGTGTGATTTTATTAAACGCCTTTCCGCAAACCAAAACAGCTTCTTCGCCTTGTTTAACGTCGATAATATATTTTGGCAGACTGTCAAACAGCTTTCCGTAAAGAGGTCTCTTGTCCTCCAACAATACTTTCCGTTTTGGTTGCGACAGATATGCCTGAAATGTCCTTTCACGATTTTGTTCAAGCTTTTTAAAATCGTCATCGCTTTTTACGATTGCTTCCTTTTGATTTACAAAAAAATCTAAGGCAGTAC
>CALGIK010000182.1 GCA_937915515.1 uncultured Clostridia bacterium | reverse complement strand
CCGTAGTTAATAATGCCTATAACACCGTTAAAACTATCAGGCGGCAAATTGGTAGGCGTTTCGGCAAGAACACTGCTTTGCTCAACTTTTATAGTTTGAAAAAAACTTTGACTTTCTGTTTCAAAAAAAACAGCCGCTTTGCCTTCTTGACCCGCTTCCAGAAAACGTATTTGAGTAGAATAATAATTATACGGGTTTAAAGCAGTCAATTCGTTTTGCTGATATAAAAATGCACCGATATAATTAAAACCGTTAGACGTGTAAGCAAAAAATAAATAATCGCCGCTAACCGCAAAAGCAAGCAGACCTTTTTGATTAAATTCCTTAACGGGAGAGTCGGATAAAGTATAATCGTAAATTAATATTTTGTCTTGCTGCATCAAAAATATATAATTGTCGTTTACGCACATATCAAGAGTTACGCCGGGCACGCTAAAGTCCAAAAAATAACTTGTTACGCTTTCGCCTATACGATGAACAATGGTATACTCTGACTGGTTTTCCTCAATAGTGTCGGCGACAAAAAGCTCCGTTGAGTTAGATGCAATTGCACGGGGATTGCTTAAACTGACATTGGGCTGCGAATTTGCGCAGACAGTCGGGTAGTTTAAAAATGCGCCTGCAAGACAAAAGCACAACGCCGTTAAAAATATAAACAACGAAATACGTTTTTTCATTATAATTTACCTTTATAAATTATTTTACCAAATAATGCGATATTTTTCAACAAGTTTTGATTAAAATTTTAACTTTATATAATTATTGTAACTTATAACCTTTTAAGCTGACCGTAAATGTATTTAAAGCGGCAAGATGCAAAATTCGACAAAAAATTTAAACAAATGTTAAAAATTTCACATACCTTTTAACAATACTTGCCACACAGTTGTCAACATAATTATGCTAATATTAAAATAAGAACAGCAAATTTTGTTTAAAAAGCTTTTAGAAAAGATTAAAGCAGCTTAATAAATATAATTAAAAAAGAGAGGGAAAAAAAATGAGCAGTGCAGATTACAGAGTAAATTTACTCAGGTGTTACGGTTATTTGAGCGATTATATTGAGCAGGCGGACTTTAACATTTATAACAGAGCCTTAGGGACGCACAATTTCGGCAACAGTGTAAATACCGACACCTATTCGCAAGTTGCTTTAATACTTAGATTAATAAATCAAAAAAATCAACTGGTGGAAATAAAAAACATTATTACCGAGTCGTTAAACGAACTAACGGAAGAGGAGCGAAAAATCTTAGCTTATCGCTACATAAAAAAATACCCGCTTAAAGGGGTTATGCAAAAACTTTCCTTGACAAAGGGCGTGTATTATGTGCGGATAAAAAAAGCAATAAATAGTTTTGGCAGTGTTTTAAACGCTAAAGGTTTTGATTTTGATTGGTATACGTCAGCTTACGCAAGCAAAGTATGGTTCAAAAAACTCATCAAGGGAGCAAACGGTTATTGTGACGAGGTTTAGCTACAAGTAATCGTCAAAATAACGAGGTTTAGCATGTCCGGGTTTTTTCTCCGGGTTAAGCGGCTTGTTTCTTTCTTGCGTAGCGTCGAGAAAATTCTGTTTTTTTGATTTAGTGGGCAAAAACAAAACAGCAACTATTATTACGCTCGGCACAGAGATAAGGACAATAAGAGCAATTTGTAAATCTGCTAAATCATCGTTTTCGTTCGGGTCGGGCTTAACGGGATCGGGATTTTCCGGCACGGAAATGGGTGTAGGATGAAGCACGATATTAGGAGCGGTTACGGCGTTTTTATGCACATAACAAAGATTTTGACCGTAGCGCACAAAATACCACATTTCGCCCGAAATAAAATAATTGCCGTAATAATACAATGTCTGTCCTTTAAATGCGCCGCATACAGGAGTTGACGAAACAGCAGGCAAAGTATAAAGCACAGCGTCGGCATTATGCACATTAATCGATACATTAGGATAAGAGGGTAAAACCGGCTCGACGTAAATTTCCTTAACGGCGCTTTTGGCTACATAACCAAAAATTTTTACAAAACCGTTGCTGTTTTCCATAAGCTCAACTGCAAAGTAGCCTTGATTGTAGTCTGATACGACTTTTAGATAATAGCTGTAACACAGCACAAACATTTTGTCGCTTTCTAACGAAGAGGGATTTTTATAAAACCAAGTTTCGTTATTGACAACTCTGACCCAGTTTACGGTTTCGGCATAAGCGTTTTTTAACGGCGTACAACAAAATTCAGCCGATAAAAACACAAAAGCAAAATAAAGCAACGCAAATAGTTTTTTCATGACCGCTTAACCGCCCTCCTTATCAGTCTAATTTTAAGCTTAATAGCATTTAATAATTTGGCAAAACAAAACAAAAAATGAAAGAAATTATCGAACAAATACAAAGAATAAAAAGAGAGCAGCAAAGGCGAGAAGACACGCCGTTATTTAAGTACAACAAGGGCGAAAAAGTACATAATAAACAGCTTGAATTTCATCGCTGCCCCAAAAAAAACCGATGGGTTTTCGGCGGCAACCGCAGCGGCAAAACCGAATGCGGTGCGGTGGAATGCGTATGGACGGCGCGCGGCATACATCCCTACTTGCCTAACAAGCCTGATACATCGGGTTGGGTGGTTTCTTTATCCCGTCAAGTTCAGCGTGACGTTGCGCAGGCAAAACTAATGTACTACATAGACAAAAGCTGGATAGAGCAAATAGTTATGGTAACGGGCAGCAAGGACAGCGCAGAGTACGGAGTAATCGATTACATAATAATAAAAAATGTTTTTGGCGGATTAAGCAGAATCGGCTTTAAAAATTGCGAAGCAGGCAGAGAAAAATTTGCCGGCACAGGCTTAGATTACGTTTGGTTTGACGAGGAGCCGCCGTATGACATTTATATGGAGTGCTTGATGCGGGTAATTGACAGACAAGGCAAAATTTTTGGGACGATGACGCCGCTTAAAGGATTAAGCTGGGTTTACGACGAGATTTTTCTTAATGAGCACGACAATAAAGAAGTATGGTGCATCTTTATGGAATGGTCGGACAATCCTTTTTTGCCGAAATCGGAAGTAGAGCATATGGCAAAAAGTTTAAGCGACGACAGCTTAGAAAGCCGCCGTTACGGACGTTTTAAGAGCGGAACGGGTTTGGTTTATCCCGAGTTTGACGCTAGTATTCACGTTATCGAGCCTTTTGATATTCCTCTTTTTTGGCAGGACAAATTAAGTATTGATCCGGGGCTTACTAATCCGCTTTCCTGTCACTGGTACGCAGTGGACAACGACGGCATCGTGTATGTTGTAGCAGAGCATTACGAAAGCAAAAAAGACGTAGCCTACCACTCTCAAAAAATTAAGGAAATAAGCGCCAAACTCAACTGGCACACCGACAGCGGCGGACATATCGAAGCTTTGATTGATTCCGCCGCAACGCAGCGGACATTAGCCGCCAGCAAGAGCGTAGCCGAGCTGTTTTACGAAAACGGCATTGCCGTAAATACTAAAGTCAACAAAGACCTCTTTAGCGGCATCAACCGCGTAAAAAGTTACTTAAAAATAAACGACGATAAACCCAAAATATATATTTTTAAAAATTGCGTTAATTTAATCAGAGAGATTAAACAATACTGGTGGGGCGAAAACGACTCCCCCAAAAAACAAAACGACCACGCTATGGACGAACTGCGTTATTACATAGCAAGCCGCCCTCAGACCCCCAAAGTTACAACAAGCAAATCAATAATAACGTTGGACAAGGAAAGGTTAATCCGAAAAATCAATGAAGGACACAATTTCAAACATTAAAGGTATGTTGTTAAAAAAAGCCTTAGGTTTTACATCCGAGGACGTTATCGACGAATACGCATATAAGGAAGGAGAGTTTTGTTTGATTAAGCGCAAAAGAGTGCGTAAAAAACTCCCTCCCGATGTAAACGCCGCAAAAGCGTATATTCAGCTTACCAAAAACGAAGCTGAGATCGTTAATTTGACTGACGAACAGCTTGAAAACGAAAAAATAAAACTGCTTAACGAGTTACATAATCTTTGCGGCAATAACAAAACAACGAATGAAAGTCAAGGAGAAGGAGGTATATGAAAACTAAAAACGAAAAATATTACGAACAGGTAGTAAAAGAGGTCACCGACGATTTTAACAGGCGTCAGCAGGAGCGTTTACCTTACGAATTAAACTGGCAGCTCAATATGAATTTTGTCATCGGCAATCAATACTGCGTAATTAACAGACAGCGCATAGAACAGGACGACAAGGAGTACTATTGGCAGGAAAGGGAGGTGTTTAACCATATCGCTCCCGTTTACGAAACAAGGTTAGCCAAACTTTCAAGAGTAAAGCCTAAAATGGCGGTAAGACCTTTTTCTAACGAAGACAAAGACATAATGAGCGCAAAGTTATCGACAAAAATACTAAACAGCTGTTATGAAAGGCTGCGTTTGTCTAAGCTTATGGATTCTGCCGCCATGTGGAGCGAGATATGCGGTACGGTGTTTTACAAAATTTGTTGGGATAAAAACAACGGCAGATCGATTCCTTTAAGTAAAGGCGCTGTTAAAAGCGGGGACGTAAATGTGACTGTTTGTCCGCCTTTTGAAATTTATCCTTTTAGCAACGTATGCGAGGATATTGATTCGGCAAACAGCATAATCCATGCCAAAGCCTATACCGTCGACGAAATCAAAAACATATGGGGAGTTGATGTAAAGGGAGCTGATATAAAAGTGTTTTCGCTAAGTAACGAGGCGGTGAGCGGCGGATACGGAATATTCAGCCACGCTCCAAACATAACGGAAGAAACAAAAAAAGACAGCGTAATAGTGATAGAACGCTATACCAAACCTACCGTATCTAATCCGCAGGGACAATTAATTATAGTGGCAGGCGACACAATTTTATATATGGGCGAACTGCCTTATATCAACGGCGAGGACAACACAAGAGGCTTCCCCTTTGTCAGGCAAGTATCGAGTAACAATGCAGGTTGTTTTTGGGGTACAAGCATAATCGAAAGACTTATCCCCGTACAAAGAGCATACAACGCCGTCAAAAACCGTAAACACGAATTTTTAAACAGACTTTCGATGGGGGTTTTGGCAGTGGAGGAAGGCAGCATTGATACCGATGAGCTGGTTAACGGCGGATTGAGTCCGGGGGAGGTTATTGTATATCGACAAGGTGCGTCTTTGCCTAAACTACTTGATGCAGGCAACGTTCCGACGGAATTCAATTATGAAGAGGAACGCTTGCTAACCGAATTTTTGGAAGTTTCGGGAGTGTCCGAA
>CALGIK010000181.1 GCA_937915515.1 uncultured Clostridia bacterium | reverse complement strand
AAAAGAATTTTTTATCCTTTGTCAGCACAAAGCTGCCTAAAGTCCAGGCTAATAAGTTTAAGCTTATTATAAACACCGCCGAATAAGCCAAAGCATCGGGGCAATCGGGAAGAAGTTTTTCGAGCAGCGGCACGCCGAAAAATCCGACGTTGCCAAAAACTGCCGCAGCCGAAGCTACCCTATACCCTACGTTGTCAAAGTGTTTTTTAAATAAAAGCCACAAAAATAATATAAGTAAAGCTTGCACGCCTATGCTTACGGCAAAAACAATGCCCATATTCTGTAACAGCAGCGGAGTGTATGTTGCTTTGTTAAAGCTGTACAGCGACAAGCAAGGTTGAAAAACAAACAAAAGAAGTTTAGCAAACGAAGCTATGCTGTCTTCCTTAACGGCTTTGGTTTTAATTACCAAAAATCCGGGTAGGGCATAAATAAGCATAGTAATAACCGCAATTGCCGTTGTAGTGAAATCCATTTATAATTCCTCTTTTGTGAGCACGCCGTTTGGTTTTGTCAACAAATAAGATTTGTTTTTGCCTATACTCTTGTTAAACTTTTCGTCGACAAAAACAAGCGCGCTGTTGTTACTCATTGCATAAGCGAAAGTACAATCATTGTCTAAAAAAGCCTTGTCAAATTCCGCACGGTTGTCGTAATGAGGACAAGCTAAACCGTCAAGTATATTTAATCCCTTCATAAATTTGTACTCGCCGCTTTTGCCGTTGATTATGTCAAAGTCACTGTATACGTCATTAAACCAGCATATTGCCCCCGCCGATAACCCGGTTAGAACAACTCCTCTGTTGTAAGCGTCTTTTATAAGGTCAAGCATTCCGCTTTTGCGCCACGACTCAATCATAAATTTTGTATCGCCGCCGCCTACGTAGATAAAATCGGCTTTATCAAATTTTTCGGCAATGTGATCATAATCCATCTCGCCGTAGACGGTAAGAGCGACGTCCGCCTTTATGTCAAAAACAGAGGTATAAGTCTTGCGGAAACTGTTGAAGTAAGGCATACTATCATGACTTGCTGTGCCTATAAACAATCCGTAAGGACGTCTTTCCCCCGTACGGCTCTTTATAAAATCTGCTATATATCTGTCGATATCTAACGTTTCTTTTGTTTTTATCTCGCCGCCGCCGATAGCGACAATAATTTTTTCCATTCCTAGTTATTTTAGCAAAAATGCGGCATTAAGGCAAATAAAAATGATACATAACGTTAAATATGCTATAATTAATCAGGAGGTAAACATGACAACTGAACAAATTTTAGAAAGTCAACGCACTTTTTTTAACAGCGGCGTAACTTTTGACGTTAATTTTAGACTTGCTCAATTAAAAAAACTCAAACAGTCCATTGCTTTAAACATTAAACCTTTGGTGCAGGCGTTTAAAGATGATTTTAACAAATGCGAGTTTGACGTTTACAGTACCGAAGTAGGCATGGTGATGCATGAGTTAAATTATATGATAAAACATTTAAAACGTTTTGCACGCCACATCATGTCTCCACAAGCCTTATTAACCTCTTTAGCAGTGCAAAAATCGTCAGCGTGCCTTTAGGGACTGTACTTATTGTTTCGCCTTGGAATTATCCTTTTCAATTGACTATGTGTCCTGTTATAGGAGCTATTGCAGGGGGCAACACGCTTATTGTTAAGCCCAGCAGCAAAACTCCTAAAGTCAGCGAGGTTATTGCAAAAATTATGTCGGTTTTTGATACGGATTACGCCTATGTTAACTGCAACAGAGACGAAGATTTGTTTGATCAAAAATTTGACTTTATGTTTTATACCGGCAGCAGTCAATTTGCCAAATTAATAAGGGAAAAACAGGCAAAGTTTTTAACCCCTTGTATTTTAGAATTAGGGGGCAAATCACCTTGTATAGTTGACGCAGACGCCGATGTGGATTTAGCGGCAAAAAGGATAGCCTGGGGCAAATTTTTAAATGCGGGTCAAACCTGCGTCGCTCCTGATTATTGCGTTGTCCATAAGGAAATTAAAGATGATTTTATCGAAAAACTACTTTTTTATATCAAAAAGTTTTTTTACACAGGCGAAGCGTTAAGCGATGATTTTCCCTTTGTTATAACGCAGCAAAAAGTTGACGAGATAACAAAGTTAATCGAAGGCGAAAATATTTTGTGCGGAGGAAAAAGCGTCGGACGTAAAATGGAGCCTACTGTGCTTATGGGCATAACTTTTGACAGCCCGATCATGCAAGAAGAGATTTTTGCGCCGATATTGCCTGTTTTAGAATTTGAAAAATTAAACGACTTGTTGGAGCAGCTTAAAGGTAAGGAAAAACCTTTGGCGTTTTATTATTTCAGTCAAAGCGCAGCCGCGGGAGAATACATAGCGCAGCACACTATAAGCGGCGGAGCGTGTATAAATGATACTATTATGCATCTAACGGAAATCAATCTGCCTTTTGGCGGTGTAGGTATGAGCGGATACGGCAGCTATCACGGCAAAAAGAGTTATGATGCCTTTGTTCATTACCGCAGCGTTTTGGTTAAGGGAAAAACAGAAATTGAAGCTAAATATCCGCCTTACAGCAAAAACAAACTTAATTTTATAAAGAGTTATTTTAAAATTGACGACAACTAAAAACAATTTACCAAATTAACAGTACATTATGCGCTTCAGTTTGAGGCGCAATTTTTTTAGTGAAATTCCGTTGAAAAATCATTTTTACCGCTAAAAAAAATTGACAGGTAAACAATAAAAAACTATAATGCTATTTGTTAGCTATCTAACATATAACAAATAATCTAAACAGGAGAAAAATGGAAAATCAAATAGGGATGCAGATAAAAAAACTGTCAAACCTCATGCGAAGGCGTATGATGAACAGTCCTATTTTAAAGGAAATAAATAACATTACCGGCATGCACGGCTGGATTATAGGGTATATCGCTCATCATGATAAAGTTTACCAGCGTGATTTAGAACAACAATTTAATATCAGACGCAGCACGGTTACCAAGCTATTACAAGCTATGGAAAATAACGGTTTAATCAGGCGTGCATGCGTAAAAGAAGATGCGCGTTTGAAGCAAATCGAATTAACCGATAAGGCAATGGAATTTTATAAGCGTATAGAGGAGCAAATAGCGCAAACCGAAAGCGTTTTGCGAAAAGGATTGACAGAAAAAGAAATAACCACGCTTAATTTATTATTTGATAAATTGGCAAAAAATCTTATCGAAGACAGCGGGGAGGATACTGTTAAATGCTAAAACTTATCAGCCGTTTTAAATTTAAGGAATGGCTCGGTGTGATATTGTGCGCTGTACTCATTGTAGGAAGCGTTTATTTTGACTTAAAAATTCCCGAATTTACACAAGAAATAACGAGGCTTGTAAAAGTCGGCGGACACTCCGTAAACGAAATATGGGCAGTGGGCGTAAAAATGCTATTATACGGATTAGCGTCTTTAAGCGTAGCCGTAATAACCGGTTTGGTGTCGGCTTTAATAGCGGCAAATTTTTCTAAACGCATAAGAAACGATTTATTTAATAAAGTTCAGTCCTTCAGCATGGAGGAAATAAACAAGTTTTCGACGGCAAGTTTAATAACACGCAGTACCAACGACGTGACACAAATAGCTATGGTTATCGCTATGGGATTGCACGTTTTGATAAAAGCGCCTGTAATGGCAGTTTGGGCAATATCCAAAATAAGCGTTAAAAGTTATCAGTGGACTGTTGCGGCGGCAATTGCGCTTTTGTTTATGATCTTGTCGATAGTAATCATTATGATTATTGCAGCACCCAGGTTTAAAAAAATGCAGCGCCTAATTGATGACGTAAACCGTGATTTGAGAGAAAATTTGACGGGTTTAAAAGTTGTCAGGGCTTATAACGCCGAAAACTTTCAACAGCAAAAATTTGAAAAAAGCAACAAAAATCTTACTCAAAACTTTTTAGGAGCAGCACGAGCCGCTGTATTAATGAATCCATTAATTAATGCTGTACAAAACGGATTGACACTTGCAATTTATTGGCTGGGGGCGTCTATAATTAATTCGGCGGCAGATGCGGCGACAAGGTTAGGTTTGTTTGGCGATATGGTAACTTTTAGTAATTACTCGATGCAGGTTATTATGTCTTTTATGATGCTGACCTTTATCTTTATGTTTATGCCCCGTGCTAATGCCGCTGCGGTGAGAATAAACGAGGTGTTAAATACAAAAACAAAAATATGCGACGGCGCTTTAACGCAAGGAGCCACGCTTGACGACGTGGAAATTACCGGAGAAGTGGAATTTAAAAATGTATCCTTTAAATATCCCGATGCACAGGAATGCGTTTTAGAGGACATAAGTTTTGTTGTTAAAAGAGGCGAAACGGTGGCTTTTATAGGAAGTACAGGCAGCGGAAAAAGCACGCTCATAAATTTGGTACCCCGTTTTTACGATGTAACGGAAGGCGAGGTAAAAATTGACGGCGTAAACGTAAAGGATTATACAGAGGAAGCTTTGCGCAATAAGTTAGGTTATGTGCCGCAACAGGCAATCCTTTACGGCGGAACGGTAACCGATAATATTGCTTTTGGCGAGAATGGACGGGAAGTGCCAACGGAAAAAGAAATTTTAATGGCTGCGCAAATTGCTAAGTGCGCTGACTTTATCCAACAAATGCCCGACGGTTTTAACAGCCGCATAGCGCAAAACGGCGCAAATTTAAGCGGAGGTCAAAAACAGCGTATAGCAATAGCAAGGGCAATAGCCCGTAAACCCGAAATTTACATTTTTGACGACAGTTTTAGCGCATTAGATTTTAAAACTGATAAGGAATTAAGGCGTGCTTTAAAAAAATATACGGAAGGAGCCACTCTTTTGATTGTTGCTCAAAGGGTAGGCACAATAATGGATGCGGACAAAATAATCGTTTTGGAGCAAGGCAAAATGGTAGGAATAGGCACACATAAGCATTTGTATAAAACTTGCGAGGTATACAGACAAATAGTTAATTCGCAATTGTCGATGGAGGATAATTATGAAAGATAATGAAACAAACAGAATTCCCTCTTCGACAACAAATAGACCTATTCAGCCTCCTATGAGAGGACCTATGAGGGGCGGCATAAGAATGGTCGAAAAACCTAAAAACTTTAAAAAAGCAATGGCACGCTTGTCAACTTTTAGCTCAAAATATATTGCTCTTTTGGTTTTGGCTACCGTTTTGGCAATAGTAAGCGTTACTATGATAATTTTAGGACCACAAAAGCTGCAGAGAGTTACTGATCTTATCTCTTATAAAGACGAAACAACAATTATGGATTTAGAGCAGATATTCTCTTTATGTTTAACTTTGGTTATCCTTTACAGTATAAGCATGGTTACTCATGTTGTTCAGGAACAAATATTTGCTAACATCAGCCAAAAAATAACAAAGAGATTACGCAGCGAAATTAACATAAAGATAAACAAATTGCCTTTAAGCTATTTTGATACTACCACTTTTGGAGATATATTGAGTAGGGTGACAAACGATGTGGACGCAATAGGACAGACGCTTCAAAACAGCTTTCCCGTTTTTGTCCGTCAAATTGTTTTTTTTGCGGGATCGCTCACAATGATGTTTATCACAAATTATATTATGGCTTTTAGCGCTGTGGGCAGTGTGGTAGTCGGCGTTTTGTTTATGCTTTTAATAATAAAGGTATCGCAAAAATATTTTAAGCAGCAGCAAAACTCATTGGGCGAAATAAACGGTCATATCGAAGAAATTTACGCAGGGCACAACGTCGTAAAAGCCTACAACGGACAAAGGAAAGCGTCGCAAAAGTTTGCTAAAATTAACGATGAACTTTTTGTCAGCGCTTGGAAAAGTCAGTTTTTAAGCGGTCTTATGCAACCGTTGATGGGATTTGTAAGTAATTTTGGTTTTGTAGTTGTGTGTGTAGTAGGCGGAGCGTTAACCATAAGCGGATTAACTGAAATTGGCGTTATTGTGGCTTTTATGCTTTATATCCGCTACTTTACAAATCCGCTGTCTCAGATTGCACAGGCTACGACAAGCTTACAGTCTATGGCGGCGGCAAGCGAAAGGGTGTTTGAGTTTTTAGACGCTAAGGAAATGGAAGCCGATGATGTTAAGACCGTTTTGACAAATGTTAAAGGCGACGTAAGGTTTAAAAACGTCAAGTTTGGCTATTCCCCCGAAAAAATAATTATCAAAGGTTTTAACGCCGACATTAAAGCCGGACAAAAAGTGGCTATTGTAGGACCTACGGGAGCGGGCAAAACAACCATTGTCAATTTGCTTATGCGTTTTTACGAGTTAAACGAAGGTGAGATTTTGGTGGACGGCGTGCCGCTGACGGATTTATCACGTGCTAACGTACATGATTTATTTGGAATGGTATTGCAGGACACATGGATCTTTGAAGGGACAATAATAGAAAACGTACGTTACGGAAAAAACAATGTCAGCGACTTAGATGTAATAAACGCTTTAAAGGCTGTCGGCTTGCACCATTTTATTATGACTTTGCCTGATAATTACAATACTGTTTTAGACGACAAGGCGGGACAAAAACAGCTAATCACTATTGCGAGAGCGATGATCGAAAACGCACCTATGCTTATTTTGGACGAAGCGACAAGCAACGTTGACACCCGCACCGAGATTATTACTCAGCAGGCTATGGACAGATTAATGAAAGGCCGCACATCTTTTATAATTGCACATAGGCTGTCAACTATAAAAAACGCCGATTTGATATTGGTTTTAAAAGACGGAGATATTGTAGAAAAAGGCACACATAAACAATTATTGAAAGAAGACGGATTTTATGCCGAGCTATATAACAGCCAATTTACAATTTAACGTCTATTACAAAATAACCTTTGCTGTTTTTTAAGCGGAGGTTTTTTTGTTTTTGTTGACTTTTTATGCTAAAAATGATATATATTACATTGTGGTTATTTTATGAAAAAAACTAAAAAAACATTTTTTATAATATTATGCAGTTTTTTGGCTCTGATTATATGCGCTTTAAGCGTTGGGTATTATCTTTTTTATGCCGGCAGCAACGTTATAGCTAAAAACTTATCCGTTAATACAAATATTATTTTGCCAAAAAGCAATACCTTCAAAGTGACTAGTACGGCTAAAGGCGACAATCAAAGCAAATTAGCACGCATTGAGGAAAATGTATATACGTTTTACTTGGATAATGAAGGTTGCGCCGATGCTTATGCCAGAGGTAATGACAAGACAATGCGGCTGTTAAAGGTTGGCC
>CALGIK010000180.1 GCA_937915515.1 uncultured Clostridia bacterium | reverse complement strand
CATATAGACTATGTTTTGAACGTCGTTCATAAAATAGTCTATATGGCATATCATAACTGGAATATACAGCCTCTAAGTCTTTGTGGAAATCTCTCAAAGTCTCAAAGGCTTCATCAGTAACAGGTGTTTGTCTATTTGTAGTTTTAACAATTGCATCGGCAACGCCTTTATCTGTAGATGATATCAATTTTACGATAACAAGAGAACTATCGTTGAGTTTCTTCCGATTTTCATAAAGCACAAAGCTTGTTTGACAACCATTAACAACTTGGAAGTTTCTCAATACAAAATTATTTGCTGTGCGACGAATTTCTTTTGCTATAATAGTTACACCATTATTAAGTAACGAAAATGCCTGTTGTTGTATATCATCAGATATAGTTGCTTGCATTTCACTATTAACCTTATTGTGACCCTGAAAATATCTAACATTATCTTCAAAAAGATAAGATAGCAAAAGACCGTCTTCATTTGTTATAAGGTTTACATAGTCCCGGCATTTTACTGCTCCAATAAATGCTTCTTTGACATTTGTAATATGAGGGAGGATGGAACAGTTTTCTATACATACCATTTTCTCTACGCTGTTTTTTATAGAACGACAAACAGTAACTATTTTTTTCGAATCATATATGCTAAATTTAATTTCATCGAAAATGTTTAGTTCTTGAAGACTTCTTTTATATGTATCGATTACATTCGTTGTTATACTCTCGTCCTGAAATTTACCTGTATATGCATAAATTATATGACAATCCGGGTTTTTTGATAGTTGTGTTGGGTTATCAACAATGTATTTAAGCATCTTTTGCAATTCTAAAGCCTTGTCATTGCTATTTATCTTGCCGTTTTTTACAAAGTCAAATACTGAAGTAAGAAAATGCGAAAATTCACTGAAAACGAAACTTTCAGAGGTTTTTGCTTGAGTAAATACTATAAAGACAGAAATATCGGCGTTCCTTTTTCCATTAGCGTCAACAAAAATACTTTCAAGCTCTTGAAATGTTGACACTAAAATGTCATTAGCAAAAATCCCAATCCCATCAATACCAACTTCGCCTTGACCTAAAGAGGCGTCAGAGGGGTCAAAATGTCGAGATGAATAGTCACGCATAGCAATATAATTAATAAGGTGTTCAAATTGCTGCGTTTCATTCCCATGCAACTCAAATTCTTTTGTATGCTCTTCGAGAAAAGGCTTGATAATACTATTAATTTTAATTCCTCCGATTCCATGATTGGTAATTAGTTGCACTTAGCCTTGACGTTCGCTCCATTAATATGCCTCTCATTATTGCTAAACTCTGAATGACTCACCATATGCAAAAAGCCGCACAGAAAACTGCACGGCTGGCTGTGGTCGGGCGCAAAGCCTACCGTTAATTAATTATAGCTGAAATTTCCAGTCTTTACAACGCCAACCTCACAAAACCGACAAATCCCGCGATTTTTGACCCCGTTAGGGATGGGTTAGGGATTTGTGCTTACGGCGGCAGTATTTTCTCCGCCGCTGTAAACTATTTCTCATCCCAAACCGGGCAAATCAATTTGGGATGGCGCTCTGAAATCCTAACCTAAAGCGCAGAAAAACCGCCTAAATAGGCGGTTTTTTAAGGAAAAATGGTCGGAGTGACAGGATTCGAACCTG
>CALGIK010000179.1 GCA_937915515.1 uncultured Clostridia bacterium | reverse complement strand
GATGATGCTTGATAAAGCGGTAAGTTTAGCCTTTCCTATATCTATGGCAATCATGGTTTTGCTTGTAACCTTTAGTATTACCTTTATGCAAAACGATTGGTTTTTTGCTTTTATGGCAGGTGCTTCTATGGGGCTTGCCAGTTGGATTAAGGGCATGATTTTCGCTGATCCAAATACAATGCAACCGTTAGTATCAGTTGCACCCAGATTATTTGTCGGCATTGCTGCGTTCGCCGTTTACAGGCTGGTTTTAAAGCTTTTAAAGGAAGAAAATAAGAGAAAAAATCAAGTAATTGCTATTACCTTAGGAACTCTTGTAGGTTTACTGGTAAATACGGTTTTATTTTTAATTGCAACGTCACTGTATAGCAGCTTTTTGCCTAAAGGGTATCAATCATTTTTTGCACTGGTTAAGGGTATCGTATTTTTTAATATTTTGCCCGAATATATGATAAGCATAATTTTTACGCCGCTGGTAGTTTTAGGTGTCAGGCACGGACTTAAACTTGGTATCGACGGCAATAATTTTAAACGTGCGTTAAAAGAAAAATCTTGATTAACAATTACTTAAAGTAAAGCAAAATTATTTAATGGAGAAATCTATGATACTTGCAATAGACGTAGGCAATACAAACATAAAAATAGGACTGTTTGAAGGACAAAAACTAAAATACAGCTGGCGGATAAGCACCGATGTCACTCGCACAAGCGATGAGCACGGCAGTATATTAAAACAGCTTTTATCGTCGGAACATATACCTTCTTCAAAAATAACCGGCGGTATTGTAAGCAGCGTAATACCTCAGTTAAATTATACCATAACTCACATGATGGAGTATTTTTTTAATATCAAACCCATTATGGTAGGCACTGGGGTAAAAACGGGTTTAAACATAAAGTACGAAAATCCGCGTGAGCTTGGCAGCGACCGCATAATAAACTGTGTCGCAGCAAGCAAAAAATACAAGCCGCCTTACATTATGATAGATTTTGGCACAGCCACAACCTTTAACGTAGTAAACGAAAAAAACGAGTTTTTAGGGGGTTGTATTACCGTCGGTATAAAAACGGGGATAAAATCTTTGGCGGACAGTGCGGCACGTTTACCCGAAGTTGAGTTGAGCCGTCCTGCAACGGTTTTAGCCAACAATACATCAAAAGCAATTCAAAGCGGCGTTATTTACGGGATGACGGGACAAGTGGAATATCTTGTTAAAAAACTCCAAAAGGAAGCCGACATCGAAGGCTGCAAGATAATAGCGACAGGCGGTCTAAGTCAACTTTTGGAATTTGACAATCCTAAATTTTTCGACGTGGTGGACAGAGGGTTGTCGCTGGAGGGCTTAAGTATTGTTTACTATCTTAACAATACCGACGCAAAATAAACAGCAGTTACGCGCCGTTGACTGCATAAGTTGACGGCGCACTTGTTTTTATGGATTTTAAACTTGTATCAAAATACAGTCCTTGCGGAGACCAGCCGCAAGCAATACAAACTTTGACAGAGGGCATAAACAACGGTTTACGCACTCAGGTTTTGCGCGGCGTAACAGGCAGCGGAAAAACCTTTACAATGGCAAATATTATTGCCGATACCAATCGCCCCGCCTTAGTAATAAGCCACAACAAAACTTTGGCGGCGCAGTTATGCAACGAGTTCAGAGAATTTTTTCCCCACAACCGTGTAGAGTTTTTTGTATCCTACTACGATTATTACCTGCCCGAATCCTATATACCCAGCCGTGATTTATATATCGAAAAAGAACTTTCAATCAACGACGAGATAGACAAATTGCGCCATTCGGCTACATGCAGTCTGTTTGAGCGGCGTGATACAATAGTGGTTGCGTCCGTCAGCTGTATTTACGGTTTGGGCGCCCCCGGCGAATATTATAAAATGAGTCTTTCCCTTCGTCCCGGCGACAAGGTTAGCCGCAACGATGTAATTAAAAAACTGGTGGAAATCCAATACAAACGTAACGATACGGATTTTACCCGAGGGACTTTTAGGGTAAGGGGAGATTTAGTGGAGATTTTCCCTGCTCAGACATCGGAAAAAACAGTCAGGATAGAGTTTTTCGGCGACGAGGTTGAGAGAATAACGGAAAACGAGGCAGTTTCGGGCAAAAAGATATGCGAATTATTGCATTGCTTTATTTTTCCCGCTACTCATTATATTGTGAGCGGAAGCACGATGGAAAAATGCCTGACGCAAATACAAATCGATAAGGAAAAAGAGGTAAAAGCCTTTGAGGAAGCAAACAAAGCGATAGAGGCATACAGATTAAACCAGCGTGTAAATTATGACCTCGAAATGTTGAGGGAGATGGGTTACACCAACGGAATCGAAAATTATTCAAGATATTTTGACGGCAGAGCGGTAGGACAAGCGCCCTATACACTTTTGGATTATTTTCCCGAGGATTTTATTACCTTTGTTGACGAGAGCCATATTACTTTGCCTCAAATAAGAGGCATGTACAATGGCGACCGTTCACGCAAAGACAATTTAATCAATTACGGTTTCCGCCTTAAGAGTGCATATGACAATCGTCCGCTTAAATTTGACGAGTTTGACGCTCGCATAGGGCAAATGGTATGCGTATCGGCAACTCCGAGTGATTACGAGTTAGGGTTAGCCGACCAAGTGGCGGAGCAAATAATAAGACCTACAGGGTTGTTAGACCCGATTGTAGCGGTAAAACCCGTTGACGGTCAGATTGAAGACCTTATAGGCGAAATTAATTCTGTTGTGGCAAATAAAGGCAGAGTTTTAGTGACGACGCTTACAAAACGTATGGCGGAGTCGCTCACAGAATATTTAAGCAAACGAGGCATTCGTGTCAGATATATGCACAGCGATATAGATACTTTGGAGCGTGTAGACATCATAAATGCGCTCAAAACTGGGGAGTTTGACGTTTTGGTGGGAATCAACCTTTTAAGAGAAGGGCTCGATCTGCCGCAAGTACAGTTGGTAGCCATTTTAGACGCAGATAAGGAAGGTTTTTTGCGCAGCGTCAGCAGTCTTGTGCAGACAATCGGCAGAGCCGCACGAAACGTATACGGGCGTGTGGTTATGTATGCAGATACAATAACGGGCAGTATGCGGTGTGCAATTGACGAAACGGAGCGAAGACGTACTATTCAGGATAAATACAACAAGGACCACGGTATTACTCCAAAAACTATTGTTCACGATGTCAAAAATACGCTTATTATTTCGCAAAAGGATACAGGCGCAAGCACACCGAAGGAAATAAGAGAGCAAATAGAAAAACTAAATTCTGCAATGAAAATAGCGGCAGGCAGTTTAGACTTTGAGCGTGCCATACAGCTGCGAGAGCAAATTGTCCGCCTTACAAAACAATTACAAAAAATTACGGAAAAGCATGAAAGAGATAATAATAAAAAACGCTAAGGAAAATAATTTAAAAGGAGTTAGCCTTAATATACCGCGCGACAAATTGGTGCTGTTTACGGGGATATCAGGCAGCGGCAAAAGCAGCCTTGCTTTTGATACAATATTTGCCGAAGGTCAGCGCCGTTATGTCGAAAGTCTGTCGGCTTATGCACGCCAATTTTTAGGTCAGATGGATAAACCCGACGTAGAGTCCATTGAGGGATTAAGTCCTGCTATTTCTATCGACCAAAAAACTACTTCAAACAATCCACGTAGTACCGTTGGCACGGTAACGGAAATTTACGATTATTTAAGGCTGTTGTTTGCGCGTGTCGGCACTCTTTACTGTCCTGAATGCGGCAGGGAAATCAGCCGTCAAACAGTCGACCAGATAACCGACAAAATAATGGAACTGGACGAAGGCGCAAAAATACAGGTTTTGGCGCCCGTTGTGCGTTCCCGAAAAGGAGAATACCGCAATCAGCTCGAAAATTATAAAAAACAAGGTTTTTACAGGGTAAATATTGACGGGCAGCAGCGCACCTTAGACGAAGATATTGTTTTGGACAAGCAAATAAAACATAATATCAGTATTGTAGTGGACAGGCTTGTAATAAAAGAAGATATCGCTCAACGGCTTGTTGACAGCTTAGAAACGGCAATAAAGCTTGCCGACGGATTGGTAGTAGTCTTAACGGAAGATAAGGAAATTTTGTTCAGCACAAAATACGCTTGCCCCGATTGCGGTGTGGTGATTGAGGAATTGGAGCCGAGGATGTTCAGCTTTAACAGTCCCTTTGGCGCCTGTCCCGAATGCACAGGTTTAGGTTTTAAACAGGAATTTGACGAAAACCTAATTATCCCTGACAAAACAAAAAGTTTAAACGACGGCGCTATTAAGCTTATGGGCTTTAATATAGACGCAGGCACCTGGATGGATACCTATTTTAGCGCATTGTCCCGCCGCTACGGGTTTAGCCGCAACACACCCATAAAAGACATATCCCAAGACATATACGACATAATAATGTACGGCAACGGGGGCGAGAAAATAAAATTTGATTATGCAAGCAAGACCTTCAACGGCAATTATATGGCGGAATGGGAAGGCATTTTGCCCATGATGAAACGCCGTTACCGTGAAAGCAGCAGCGATTACGTTAAGCGTGAATACGAAAATTTTATGGTGACTACTCCTTGCGAGGTTTGCGGCGGAAAAAGACTTAAAAAGGAAGTACTTTCCGTTAAAATTGACGGCAAAAATATATGGGAACTGTGCGAGATGCCTATCGGCAAAATGAGCGCATTTTTTCAAGAACTTGTTTTAGACAATACAAGAGCCATGATAGCTCGTATGCTGTTAAAAGAAATAAAGGCGCGTTTAAAATTTCTGAGCGACGTAGGGCTTGATTATCTGACGTTAAACCGTCCCTCAGGGACATTAAGCGGCGGCGAGGCGCAAAGGATAAGGTTAGCCACGCAAATAGGCAGCGGACTTACAGGGGTGTTGTACATTTTAGACGAGCCGAGCATAGGCTTACATCAGCGTGACAACAAAAAACTTATCGAGACATTATGCCATTTGCGTGATTTAGGCAATACGGTAATAGTTGTAGAGCATGACGAAGACACAATAATGGCGGCTGATTATGTAGTGGATATAGGTCCCGGCGCAGGCATTCACGGCGGAGAGGTAGTCGCCGCAGGCACACCGTATGAGATTATGGCGTGCGAAAACAGCATTACTGGTCAATATTTAAGCGGAAAAATGAAAATAGCCGTACCTGAGCTGCGAAGAAAGGGCAACGGCAACTATTTAACGGTAAAAAACGCTTATAAAAACAATTTAAAAAACATAGATGTGCAGATACCTTTAGGAGCGTTTACGTCAATCACCGGAGTATCGGGCAGCGGCAAAAGCAGTCTCATTAACGAGATTTTAGCGCCATATCTTACCCATAAATTAAACAAGGCGCGTTTTAACGCCGTCGATTGCGACAGCATTTTAGGTATCGAAAATTTAGATAAAGCGATAGTAATAGACCAGTCTCCCATAGGCCGCACTCCTCGCAGCAATCCCGCCACATATACGGGGATGTTTGACCACATTAGGCGGCTGTATGCTTCCACTCCCGACGCTAAGGAGAGAGGTTACAGTGCCGGTAGATTTTCCTTCAACGTGAGCGGCGGACGGTGCGAAAACTGCAACGGCGACGGTATATTAAAAATAGCCATGAACTTTTTACCCGACGTTTATGTGCCTTGCGAGGTTTGCCACGGAAAGCGCTACAATCGAGAAACACTTCAGGTCAAATATAAAGGCAAAAATATAGCCGATGTTTTGGATATGCGTGTGGAGGAAGCATTAGGCTTTTTCGAAAACCTTGCGCCCATTTACAACAAACTTAAAACGCTTTACGATGTCGGTTTAGGTTATATCAAACTTGGTCAATCGGCAACAAGTTTGTCGGGCGGCGAAGCACAGCGGGTTAAACTAAGCACAGAGTTGGCTAAGCGCAACACTGGCAAAACAATATATTTGTTGGACGAACCTACAACAGGACTCCATACCGACGACGTCAATAAACTCATCGGCATTTTGCAAAGGCTTGTAAGTATGGGCAATACAGTTGTTGTCATTGAACATAACTTAGATGTTATCAAAACTGCAGATTTTATCATAGATTTAGGTAAGGAAGGCGGAGACAAAGGAGGCTTTATAATTGCTCAAGGCACTCCTGAAGAAGTCATTTTGTCGAAAGAAAGTTATACGGGACAATTCTTGTCGAAAGTCTTGACTAAGGCTTAAATAAAAGTCAAATTTCTTTATATATCCCTTTTTTTTGCTTGACAAAGTGACTGCCATTTAATACAATTATCACGCTGATAAAAAAATGCCATAGTGCAAAGGGGGCGAAAATATGTCAACAATCAAGGTAGGGGATAGCGAAACCCTGGATAATGCTTTACGCAGATTTAAACGCAAATGCGCCCGCGACGGTATTATAGGCGACCTCAAAAAGAAGGAACATTACGAAAAACCTTCAGTGCGCCGCAAAAAGAA
>CALGIK010000178.1 GCA_937915515.1 uncultured Clostridia bacterium | reverse complement strand
GCTGCCATAGCGTTTGCTTTGTTATGGTCGCCTTTTATTTTTAACTCTTTTGTGTCCAATATTTTTTTTGTATTTCCGTCTATGTTAAGCCAAAGGGCGTTGTCAGCACAATAACAGCCGTTGACTTTTTTTTGATTGCTAAAAAAGTAAGTTTTTGCGTTTGTCTGCCAACGTAAAAAACAGCTGACTTCATCGTCGGCGTTTAATATCAATATATCGTTTTCGGTCTGATATTTAGTAATGTTTGATTTAGCGTTAATGTACTCTTTAATATCCTTATGCCAATCCAAATGGTCAACGGTAATATTAGTAACGACGGCAATATCGGGTTTTAATTTAGAATCAGTCAGCATAAAACTTGACACCTCTAAAACTGCAATTTCGTCGTTATTTATAGCGTCACAGCAGGTCGAAAAAGGTATGCCGACATTGCCAGCTAATCTATGCTTAATGCCGCCGCTGTTTAAAATGCTGTCAATAATGCAGGAGGTTGTGGTTTTTCCGTCTGTGCCGGTTACACAAATAGTTTTTGCCTTACATCTTTTTAAGCAAAATTCAAATTCGTTTATTATGGGTATATTTTTTTCGGCTGCCAAAGCAAGCAGCCAATTGTTTCGAGGTATACTGGGACTAAAAACTATCAAATCAAAGGTATGTATTCTCTCTTTTACGGTAAGCATTCCTAACAGTTTTCCCTCTGTCCAGGTTTTATCTATTATGTCTAAATTGTCGTCGTACAGCTGCACGTTGTTGTTATTCTTTAATAATTCAAATAAAGCTTTGCCGCTTTTCTGCAAGCCGAAAATTAAAATTTTGCTCATTAAAACTCCTATAACCAAAAAATAAGACACATTATACACGCTAAAGCCGTAACGCTACTGTAAAGTATCCCTATACGCGGTTCGCTGTTGCCTTTTAGCTGAAAATGATGATGTAATGGCGCTTTTAAAAAAACTCTTTTTTTGGTTGACTTGTAGTACAGTACTTGAATAGCCACGCTTAAACAGGAAACAACAAAAACAATTCCGATAATAGGGATTAAAAGCGTCAGTCTCGACAATATCAAAAGACACGCCGCTACAGCTCCCAGAGCCAAACTTCCTGTATCTCCCATAAAAATCTTAGCGGGATACGTATTGAAGATAAGAAATGCCGCTAAACTGCCGATAACGCAGAAACATAAAACATTAAGGTTTTTGTATTCCTCATACAACAAAGTCTGACCGCCCGATAATACCGAATTAGCTAAAAGCCATAAAAAAGCGGCAGTACCCATTAAAAAAACTATCGTCGTGCCTGTAGCCAGACCGTCCAATCCGTCCGTTAGATTTACGCCGTTACTCAAAGCCAAAAACACAAAAACAATAAGCGGAACTATCCATAAGCCAATATCTACTTCCCT
>CALGIK010000177.1 GCA_937915515.1 uncultured Clostridia bacterium | reverse complement strand
TTCTTGCCCTTTCAACGTTGACAAGTCTTATGACTTCGTCTTCAAGACTTTTTAGCGGAGCCGCCTCGGGGATATTAATTATTTGTCCTACCTGAATAAGAGCGGGATTTTTAATATGCGGATTTGCCTTGATTAATTCCGCAAGTCCTATCTCAAATTTGACGGCTATTTTCCACATGCTGTCGCCCGGCTGTACTTTATACGTTGTCGGAGCCAATAGGGTGTCTGATACAACGTCGTTATTTGCCCTTTGTCCCTCGTCAACAGCGGCAAAAGCCTTGCCTCCTACGGAAAAAGACAAACATATAATAAGCAAAGCAAAAATCAGTAATTTAAAATTTTTTATTGTTTTCATATTTATATCCTTTTTTGTAGTATAAAAAAGAATATTAAATTTATTCCCTATAAATTCGATTTTTGTTGTTTTGTTAATTGTTTTATAGGTTTAACTGTTAATTGGTTTACACTAAGTTAGATTAAAATTACCCTGCTAAAAAGCAGGGCAAAATTATAAACTTCTTGTTAAAAAGCTTTTTTAATTAAACGGATAAATACCATTACTTAGAAAAATCGTATTTTAATACGGGTTGACGTGCCGCACGTACCTCGTCTACCCTGCCTATAATGGTAGTTTTAGGACTGTCGTGAAGTGAAGCTGAGTCGGCTACCGCTTGCTGCTTTATTGTGTTTAACACCTGTGCGGCTTTAATTAATGTTTCCCTGCTTTCCGTTTCCGTCGGCTCAAGCATAAGAGCTTCGTGAACGATTAAGGGGAAATACATTGTCGGCGGATGCATACCGTAATCAAGCATTGCTTTTGCCACATCCATAGCCGACACGCCTGTTTCGTCCTTTAATTTTTGCAGAGAAAGAACAAATTCGTGCATGCAGATACGGTCATAAGCTAAATCGTAATCCTTTTTAACTAGCGAAAGCAAATAATTTGCGTTTAATACAGCCTTTTGTGCGGCATCCTTTATGCCTTCCTTGCCCAGTGTTTTGATATATGCCAAACCTTTTACCAATACAGAGAAATTGCCGTAAAAAGTCTTTACCTTTCCTATGCTCTTTTTTGGGTCATAGCCTTGGGGCAGTTTTCCGAAAACAGGCGTAGGCAAAAAGCTTGCCAAAGATTTTTTGCAGCCTACAGGTCCTGCGCCCGGTCCGCCGCCGCCGTGAGGGGTACTAAACGTTTTGTGAATATTTAAATGCATGCAGTCAAAACCCATGTCGCCCGGACGTACAACGCCCATTATAGCATTAAGGTTAGCGCCGTCATAATAACATAAACCGCCCGCCTTGTGGACAATTTCCGTTATCTTTAGAATGTTTTTGTCAAATAAACCTAGGGTATTTGGGTTAGTCAGCATTAAACCGGCAGTATCGGGACCGACAACTTTCTTAAGTTCTTCGATATCCACTCCGCCTTGAGCGTTACTCGGCACACTGACTATATCAAAATCGCACATATGCGCGCTGGCGGGGTTTGTGCCGTGAGCGCTGTCGGGAACGATAATTTTTGTGCGCAAAGTATCGTTGCGGCTCATGTGATAAGCTTTAATAAGCATAATACCCGTAAACTCACCGTGAGCGCCCGCCGCAGGCTGCAAAGTAAAGGCATCCATACCGGTAATTGCGCATAAGTAGTCGGATAATTCGTCCATCACTTGCGTGCAGCCTTTTACCGTTTCCTCCTCTTGCAAAGGATGAATATTAGCAAAAGCTTTGTCCGCTGCTATAACTTCATTGACACGCGGATTGTATTTCATTGTGCAGCTGCCAAGAGGATAAAAGCCGTTGTCCACTCCATGCGCCTTACGGCTAAGTTCCGTATAATGTCTTACTGCGTCTTGTTCGGAAATTTCGGGCAGCCGTGCTTGTGCATTACGTTTTTGCGCTTTTAACTCATAATGAGGTACGTCAAGTTTGTCTAATTGTATACTGGCACGACCCTTAACGGATTTTTCAAAAATCAGCATTATTTTACCTCCTTAAAAATAGAGACTACGCCGTCCAAAGTTGCTTTATCGGCTTTTTCTGTCACGCACCATATGCTGTCGGTGTCGTTTATTTTAAGTCCGCCTAAAATGCCTGCTTTGTCCAAAGCTTTTGTTGCGTCTTTGTTGTATTTATCGGTTTCAACGGTAAATTCGTTAAAAAATTCGCCTTGATATTTTATTTTTATGCCTTTAACAGCCGATAATTGTTGCGCTAAATAATGCGCCTTAGAAACACACGCATCGGCTACCTGCCGCATACCCTCTTTGCCTACTAGTGAAAGATAAATTACCGCCGTCAAAGCGCACAGCGCTTGGTTAGAACAAATACTGGATAAGGCTTTTTCGCGCCGTATGTGCTGCTCTCTCGCTTGCAAAGTCAAAACGTAAGCCGTTTTGCCGTTTTTGTCTACGGTTTGTCCTACAACTCTGCCCGGCATTCTCCTTATCATTTTTTCGTCACAGGTAAGTATGCCTAAATATGCTCCGCCGTAGCTCAACGGCATACCTAAAGGCTGTCCTTCGGCAACGGCGATGTCTGCGCCGCATTCCTTCGGGGTTTTTAATACCGTCGCCGCTATAGGATTAAAAATGTAAACAAATTTTGCGCCTTTTTCGTGAGATATTTGCGCCAAAACTCCCATATCCTCAATCAGACCAAAAAAGTTAGGGCTTTGCGCTATAACGCATGCTGTGTCAGTGTCAATAGCGGCTTTTAATGCTTCAATATCAACAATACCGTTTTTAGGTTGTATCTCTACTATCTGAGTATTGCCTGCTTTGCAATAAGTTTTGGCGACAGCTACCGTTTGCGGATTAACAGCGCCCGCAACAATTACCTTGTTTTTGCGCTCGCAGCACATAATGATAGATTCACCTACCGCCGTGCCCACGTCATATACGCTGGCGTTAGAAACGTCCATGCCGGATAACTCACACATAAGTGTTTGATATTCGAATATACTTTGCAAAATGCCTTGTGAAATTTCCGGCTGATAGGGTGTATAAGCCGTTAAAAATTCGCTGCGGCCTATTAAAGCTGAAACAGGTGCGGGAATATAATGGTCGTATGCGCCGCAACCGCGCAAAATTGTATCATATACCTTGTTTTGCGCCGTTATTTTTTGAAAAGCTTTTTCCACCGCCATTTGGCTCATGCCTTCGTTAAGTTTAAGCTCTTCAACCATAAGCTCTTTAGGTGCATCCTTATACAATTCGTCAAGGCTAACTGCACCGACTGCTTTAAGCATTACCTCCAAGTCTTCCTTTGTATGAGGGGTATATTTACTCATAATTCTCCTTTATACGTAAAATTTGCCGGAAAAATAGAGCCGACAAATTACTTTTTTATTGCTTTTAAGTATCATTAATGTTAACTGATTGTTTTATTTGCAGAACTTATCGTATTCTTCCTTAGTCAATAGTTCGTCCTTTTCGCTTACTTCGACGACGATAATCCATGCATCATAAGGAGCGTTATTGATTAATTCAGGCTGACTTTCAAGCTCTTCGTTTACGGCTGTAATTGTGCCGCTGACAGGACTATAAACTTCGCTGACAGCCTTAACCGATTCGACATCGGTAAACGACTCGCCTATTGTAACTTTGTCGCCGACAGAAGGCAAGTTTACATAAACGATATCGCCTAATTCGTGTTGAGCATAATCGCTAAGACCTATTTTGGCTTTGTTTCCTTCAATTTTTACCCATTCGTGGGATTTACTAAACAGCAAATTTTCCATTTTTTTATTCTCCTTTTATTAATAAGCTCTTTTATAGAAAGGCATTTTGATAATTTTTGCCTTTAATTTTTTGCCTCTGACGTCAATAAAAATCTCTTCGCCCTCAAAACTTTTTTGGATACGCACCATAACTATTGCCTTTTTTAAGTAAGGACTCATAGTGCCTGTCGTAACTTTTCCGATTAAAACGTTATTTGCGTCAAAAACGTCGCTGCCTTCACGAGCAATGCCTTTATCTATTAATTCCGCACCTTTACGTTTAAAAACGGGAGCGTTGTCAATAAGTGCCTGCTTGCCGATAAAGTTGGGTTTATTCATTTTAATAAAAATATTATTGCCTACTTCCGTAGCTAAAAATTCCTCCGAAAGCTCATGTCCGTATAAAGGCATAGCAGCTTCAAAACGCAGTGTGTCACGTGCGCCTAAACCGCAAGGAATAAGACCGTATTCCTTACCTGTTGACAAAAGGGTTTCGTAAATTTCTGCTGTTTTTTCTGCGGGGCAATATATTTCGTATCCGTCCTCTCCCGTATACCCCGTACGGCTTATTATACAATTTATACCTAAAATTGCGCTGTTTTGCTTAAATGTATAATATTTGTCGGGTAAAGCATTTTCGTCAACCATTTTTAACATAATTTTTTGTGAATTAGGTCCTTGTAAAGCAACCTGACCAATGGAATCGGAAAGATTTTTAAATGTTGTGTTGGGCAAAAGATGGCTTTCTATCCAACTGGCATCTTTAGCGCAATTGCTTGCATTAACCACCAAATAGTAATGCTCCGCACTAAATCTATATACCAACAAGTCGTCTATTTGTCCGCCCTTTTCGTTAAGCATCATAGTATAACGCACATGCCCGTCTGCCATATCGGAAAAATCGTTTGTCATAATAAGCTGCAAACTTTCTAATGCGCCTTTCCCTTTAAGTTCCAGCTCGCCCATATGCGATACGTCAAACAGTCCTGCTGCTTCTCTTACGGCGTTGTGCTCGGCAATAACGCCTGTTTCGTATTGAATAGGCAGTTCGTACCCTGCAAAATCTACCATTTTCCCGCCGTGCGCTATATGATTGTTGTAAAGCGGTGTTCTCTTAGCCATAATCTCACTCCTAAACACAAAATATTTGTATAGTTTTTACGTGTCCATTATAACAAAGCGGCATAAAAAGTACAAACGTTTTGTATCAGTTTTAATATGTTTTCGTCATGCAACGTATATTTTGTTAATTATTTCTTTTAATTTAATCAGTCTTTTATGCTTGCCAAAACGCTTTCGCCGACGGCTTCTTCTACTGTAGGATGAGGATGAATTACCTTCAATAACTCCTTGCGAGTAAGCCCGTTTGCAATTGCTAAGCATAATTGCCCTATGATATCCGTAGCACGGTCGCAATAAAGTACCGCCCCCAAGAGCTTGCCTGTTTGTTTTTCAAAAACCGTTTTAACAAAACCGCGCTCAGTGCCTGCTATTAAACTCTTTACGTTTGCGCCCATAGGCGTTTTGCCAACTTCAACTTCTATACCCTTTTCCACTGCCGCCGCCTGCGTCATACCTACCGAGGCAATTTCGGGAGAAGTGTAAATACAACCGGGTATAACCTTTAAATTTATGGGACTTTCTTTTTTGGCAATTTTATCCGCAACAAAAGCGCCCTGAGCTGCGGCAAAATGAGCTAACTGTATGCCGCCTATGCAGTCGCCTATGGCATAAATATTGTCTATATTTGTTTTATAGTTTTCATCCACCTTAATGCAGCCCTTTACGGTTTCCAAACCTATTGCTTGTGCATTAAGATTGTTTATGTTGGCTTTGCGACCTGTACTGACCAAAACAATATCGCTGTTTATTGTTTGCTCGCCGTTTTTATCGGTAAAATGTACCTTATAACCCTCTGCGGTTTTTTCTACCTGTTTTACCGCCGCTCCCGTATAAATCAAAGCGCCTTTCTTTTTAAGAGCCATGGCTAATTGTATTGATACGTCTTTGTCCATGTTGCTGATAAGTCTTTCCATGTATTCGACGATGGTGACGTTTTTACCTAAAGCAAGCATAAATTCGGCAAATTCAACGCCTATTACGCCGCCGCCGACAATCAATACTTTTTGCGGTATTTCGTTTTTGTTTTCTAAAAAATAATCGCTGTTAACGCAGTGTTCGATGCCTGTTATCGGCAAAGTTGCGGGGACGCTGCCCGAAGCTATAATTATGTTTTTTGCGGTAAAAATTTCTTCGTCAATTTTTACGGTTTTAGCGTCAACAAATTGTGCGCAACCGTTTTTTATCACGATTTTTTTGCTCAAAACAAATTTGGTCAAACCTTCACGAAGTTTGTTTACTATTTCATCCCGGCGCTCATATATTTTGTTTAAATCATAACCCACATAATTAACGTTTATGCCTGCCGTTTCCATTTGTTTTGCGCTCTCAATCAACTCTCCGCTATGAATAAGAGCTTTTGTAGGCACACACCCGCGGTTTAAGCAGGTGCCTCCCATCTTTGACATTTCTGCTAAAATAACGGTTAGACCGTTTTGCGCAGCATTGATTGCCGCAGTGTAACCGGCCGGACCGCCGCCGATAACCAATACATCAAAATTGTTTTCCATTTATCTTTCCTCTAAAAATTATTTTCGTCTTTAATCAGTTGTATTATATCGCTAATCTCTTTTTTTTGCGAGGTGACTGTGTTTATGTTTTTTCCCGTTAAAAATTCCTGCGCTAAAATTTGAATTTGGGGGTCAAGGCTGTCTGTAAAAACGAGTATTTCGTCTATAACACCATTATCGGTTTTATATGCAATATCGACACAACCCCATTCAAAACGCTGGCTTTTTACCGTAAAGGAAGCATCAATCACACGGTTAAACAGCCAATCAAGGCTCTGTATTTTCTTATAAAATTCTTCTTGTCCTTCCCACGTCAGTTTTGTTAAATCGGCGGTGGCAACGTTTAAGCCGTAAATATCGGCGGCGCTTTGTTTTATCTCTACAATAAGCTGTTCTTTATTGATGTCTTTATTTAAGCTTAGCAAATTGACGACACGGGAAGCAACGCTTTGTACTCCTTTGCCGCTTAACTTTTTTTCGCTTACATTAAGCACACTCGCCATTCTTGCAACATCCGTATCTATCAAAATTGTACCGTGGTGCATGCAAAAATTTCCTTCATGCAAAAAA
>CALGIK010000176.1 GCA_937915515.1 uncultured Clostridia bacterium | reverse complement strand
ATTGTGCTTTTCCGTTAAGCCGTTATGATATCTTTTTGCTCAACAATGATGTTAGCAGGAACGTAAGATATCATAACGGCTTAACGGAAAAGCACAATCCATTTTTAAAATTTGCTGAACAACTTTAGCATCGCCGATTGGATTGTTAAATTCGTCTCTCAAATTTTTGATTATAAATTGCTTATTAAAACTATCGTTATTTGATAATATTTCGACAGTATCTCCCTCCTTAAAACGGTTGCGCATTTCTACCGTAGCTACACCTTCGTGCCATTCCTTAACCACAGCCAAAAACTCGCCGTTAGTCTGAGCTTTACTTGTAACATAATTTTGCTTAACGCAATTGTCGTCAAAAACAAAGCCGCTTGTAAACTCTCTGTGCACCGTTTTAGTAAGCTCATTTTTTAATTTTTCGTCTACAAAAAAATCTTCGGGATTAAGATAGTATTTGTCTATTGCTCTGCGGTAAGCATTAATTACAGTGGCTACATAATGCATAGACTTCATACGGCCTTCTATTTTAAAACTCTTAACGCCGCACTCTAATAAAGGCTTAATATACTCAATCAAATTTAAATCCTTGCTGTTAAATATATACGTCCCTCTTTCGTCTTGTTTAACCGTAAAGGGATTTTCGGTATGCTCGGCTTCGGTTATAGTCCAGCTCCAGCGGCAAGCTTGCACACATTCGCCTCGGTTAGAATCCCTGCCCGTTAAATAATTGGACATTAAGCAACGTCCGCTGTAACTGATACACATGGCTCCATGCACAAACATCTCTATTTCGCATTTTGGCACAGCTTTTATAATTTCCGCAATATCGCTGTAGCTGGATTCACGCGCTAAAATTATCCTCTCAACGCCTTGTCTGTTCCAAAACTCGACGGCGTATTTGTTTAGAATATTTGCCTGAGTAGAAAGGTGAATTGACAATTTTGGCGCAACACTTTTTGCATAAGCTATAACGCCGGCATCGCTCATAATCGCAGCGTCAACGCCTGTTTGCTCTAAAAAAACCAAGTAATCTTTTAGATAAACAAAATCATCGTTTTTAGCAAAAATATTTACCGTAACGTAAACTTTTTTGTTAAGCTTATGGGCGTATTCACAGCAGAATTTTATCTGCTCGTTATCAAAATTGTCGGCAAAAGCACGCAATCCGAATTGCTTACCCGATAAGTAAACGGCATCCGCACCAAAATGCAATGCCGTCATAAATTTTTCCATATTGCCTGCGGGAGCAAGCAATTCTATTTTGTTTTTTATATCTTTTTGCATAATAAATAATAATTAATTTTCGAGGATAATGGGTATTATCATCGGATAACGGTCGAATTTTTTGCGGAAATAATTTTTTATGGGCTTTTGTATCAGTTGTTTTGTTATAGAAACATTAAGTTCCTTTAAATCAGTGTCTTTGATAGCATTTATTGTGAGGTTTTTTAAATCCTCTATTATAGCGTTGTTTGTATCGTTGCCTGTATAAATACAGCCGCGGGAAATTATCTCGGGTCCGCTTGTTATTACGCCTTGAGTAGTATCAACGCCGATGAGTACAATTATTATACCTTCCTCCGCAAGAGTTTTACGGTCTTTTAAAAGGGTTTGTCCCACGTCGCCTACAGCCAATCCGTCCACCAAAACAATACCGCTGGGTACTTTGCCCTTAATGGCAATTTTTCGCGAGGTAACCTCAACAACATCGCCTATCTCGGGGATAACGATATTTTCCTCCTTTGTGCCTAAGGTTTGCGCTAAACGTGAGTGCTGACTTAAATGACGGTATTCCCCATGTACGGGGATAAAAAACTTTGGCTTAAGCAAAGAATGCATAAGCTTAAGCTCCTCACAGCAAGCGTGTCCCGATACATGTACGTCGGCTAAGCTGCTGTAAATAACGTTTGCACCGAGTCTGTAAAGGTTATTTATTACTTTATAAATATCACGTTCGTTGCCGGGGATAGGACTGGCGGAAATTACTATCGTATCGTTTCTGCCTACGTTAAGTTTGTTAAACTGACCGCTTGCCATACGGGTAAGAGCGCTCATAGGCTCTCCTTGCGTGCCTGTGGACAAGATACATATCTGACCGTCGGAAATTTTGTCGACTTTTTCGATATCAACAACGTCTTTTTCGTCATAGGTGAGGATACCTGCTTTGCGAGCCGTTTCCACTACCCTTATCATACTCCTTCCGCCCAGAGCAATTTTACGGCCGCTTTCCTTTGCTATATCGATAATCTGCTGTACCCTGTCAACGTTGGAAGCAAAGGTGGCTACTATCATGCGCCGTCCCGAATTTACTACAAAAACCTTGCGTAATGTATCAGAAACAACCACCTCGCTCATCGTGTAACCCGGC
>CALGIK010000175.1 GCA_937915515.1 uncultured Clostridia bacterium | reverse complement strand
AAGTATAACTTCTACTGAACCCCGCGCCTAGCGCGGGGTTTTCTATTACAAAAAAGCAACCTTTACGGTTGTTTTTTTGTATCAATTAAAAAGGTAAATCCGTTTTGGTTCTTTTGTATATAAAGTTTTTTGTAAATTTAATTTTCTTGTGTACAGAGTTTTTTATGCACCTTCCAAAAGCATTTTATCAGCAAGCAAAGCAATAAATTCGCCGTTTGTGGGTTTTTCGTTAGCGGAATAAATTTTAACTCCGAAAAGATTGTTTATGTTTTCTATTTTTCCGCGGTTCCAAGCCACTTCGATAGCGTGGCGTATAGCCCTTTCTACCTTGCTGGCAGTAGTATCGTATTTTTGGGCAATGTTGGGATATAATCCGCGGGTTATGCTGTTTATTATAGATGGATCGTCTACGACACATTTTACACCGTCACGCAAAAATTGATAACCTTTTATGTGGGGCGGTATACCGATACTTACAAAAATAGTCGACAACCTTTCGTCCAAATTGCGCGCTGAGACTGGTTTGACAGGCTTAATAGGATGCTCATCATTTCTGCGGTTTGCTATGTCTGATATTTTATTTTCAAGCTGTTTTAAATTGAGCGGTTTTAACATATATCCGCTTGCGCCTGAAGATAAACACTTATACATAAACACTTCGCTTTTTAGGTCTGAGACAATAATGAATTTTGGACAGGTCGGTCTTCCCAAAAAATGTTCCATTAAATCAAGTCCGTTAATGTTTTGCATAAGAACTTGCGTCACTACAACGTCGACATCCAACATTTCCAATCGCTGCAAAGCTTCGTATCCGTCCTCCGTTGATAAAACTATTTCTACTTCTGCCTTATCGCAAAAATAGTCTTCAATGCTGCCCCTCATTGTTTTGTCGTCGCTGATTACTGCTACTTTCGTTGCTTTCATAATCTATACCTCCGATTGTCCAACATATTATCACATAGTTTTGTAAAAATCAAGTAATTTTGTACAAGTTATAGAATATATTTTGTACAAATTTGTCAATGTGTGTTAGATTATGTAGAAAATAAAAATTATAATAGACACGCATTATAATATTATATTATAAACGACGATAATGATACAAAATACAAACCTGATATCAATTTTATTTTAAAAATAAATAACGAATTTTGTAAATATATCATCGTTTTTTAAATGATTATATACATTTTTGAAAATGTAAAGTGAAAATAAATCACTTTTTTATTGTTTTTTCGCAAAATTACATTCAAAAGTATGTAAATCCGAATTTTGAATAACATAAAACTATTATGTATTTCAATTATCATGCAAAAATCAAACGCCTTATAAAAGAAGGGCATTTGATTGGCTACGAATTTAAAGACGAGTATAGAGGAATCAAACCTTCGCTTGTGCTTTATTTTGACAATAACAGACCTATGCCTATTCGCGAATACAAATGGGACGAATATCTATCCTTGCTTAACAATAAAATTGATACTTGATTTGTTACGTTGGCAAAATACTTATATAATGCTTTTAATCTACCAACGTTTTTCTGATTATATTATTTATCTGCTTAATATCCATATTGATATGATTTATTTTTCTGTTCCCATAGTCAACTCTTGTCTGTTTAAATAAAAATCTTCCCATGGGTCTTTTTCTTTTATACGTTTTAAAGCGTCCTGCATTTTTATATCGTTAGGCGCAATTTTATCCAACTCTGACCAGAAAATCGGCATGGACACAGTTGCGCCTTGCCGCGCCCTTAACGAATAGGGTGCAATACTTGTAGCTCCCCTGCCGTTACGCACCCAGTCTATGAATATTTTGCCTTTTCGTTTATCCTTTCTGATATTGCTTGTGTAAAGGTCCTGCCACTTGTTTTCCATAACAACAACTATGCGTTTGCTAAAATCATAAAATGCGTCCCATTTTACTGAAGGCTTAAAAGGCACTACAACGTGATAACCTTTGCCGCCGCTTGTTTTTAAATACGATACGAGATTAAGCTGATCTAATATGCTTTTTAAATCCCTTACTCCCTGACGTATTTGTTTAATACTCATTTCAGCGTCAGGGTCAAGGTCAAATACCATCATATCGGGAGTATCTTTATCAGTTATTTTACTGCCCCATATATGAAATTCCAAAGTGCCCATCTGCGTTTCCCATATCAGTCCTTCTGTATTTTTTATATAAAAATATTCCTCGTTTTTGCCGCCGCTTGATGTAATATTTATCGTGCCAATACCATCGCTAGGTGTTTCTGCGGGGTGTTTTTTAAAAAAACATGCCGATTCCACGCCTTTAGGACAGCGTACAACGCTCAAAATACGATTTGACACAAAAGGCATCATGCGTTTGCTGACAGCTTTGTAATAGTCTATTACGTCGATTTTTTTAACTATAGGAGAAGTAAAAATCACCTTGTCGGGATTGGTAATTTTAATGTTTTTAAAAGTGTCATTTATATTTTTGTCAGCTTTTTGTTCTTCTTCCTTTATCGTTTCGTTGTCGCATTTTGTTATTTCTTGAGGCTGTTCCAAGACTACCTCCTTAGCCGATTTATCAATTCTTAATCCCTTGTAACTGCCTTGTCTTATTAAATTGTCTTTTGTCCATTCCGAAAACTTTACTTCGGCAACCAATTGCGGTTTTACCCATGTAAAAATTTCATTTTTTGAAGGTTTAGGCGGCTTAACGAAAAACGGCTTATCGGCTTTTATCAGAGAAAGTTTGTCCATTAATTCCTTTGTGTTGCGTTGATTAAAACCTGTGCCGGTACGTCCTACATAAATTAAATCCTTGTCCTTAAATACTCCCAAAAGCAGCGCACTTAAGCCGCTTTCTTTTTTGTCCGTCTTAGTGTAGCCGCCAATAACAAATTCCTGCCTGTTGTCGCATTTTATTTTTACCCAATCGCTATTTCGTGCGCCGCTGTACATCGAATCTGCTTTTTTGCCTATTATGCCTTCAAGCTTCAATTTACATGCCGCTTCAAAACATTGCTGACCGTTGCCCTCTATATGCTTACTGTAAATAATATTTTTGGGAGCATCAATCAAAAGCTGATTAAGTATTTGTTTCCGCTTGATTAAAGGGTTATTTCTCAAATCGTCACCGTCTAACGCCAAAATATCAAATACGACAAAGCTCAAGTTTTTATCATTTTTTTGTCTTAAAAAACTTTGTAAAGCCTGAAAGTCCGATTTTCCGTCCTCATCGGTAATAATCATTTCGCCGTCCAATACAAAAGCCCTTCCCCTTGACCAATTTGATAGAGTATCAGCGACAACACTAAAACGCTGTGTAAAATCGTTGCCATTACGGGTAAATAAAACCGTGCTGTTTTCCTCTACATATGCCAGAATTCTGTAACCGTCATATTTCACCTCAAACAGCCAATCCTCTCCTATCGGCGGTTTAGCGACAAGTTTAGCAAGCTGAGCATTTGTAAAACTAAAAGGATTTTTTAATTTTTGCGGCTCTTCGTTATTTGCTATTTGTTCCATTGTTCTGCCCGTACGTATACTTGTGGTAAAACCGCTTATGCCGTCGCTGTCCATTTGGTAAGCGTCGTTTTCCTTAATAAGCAGCCAGTTGTCGTCCTCTTCTTTCTCTTTTTCAGACTTGATTTTTATCAAAGCAAAATTGCCCTTAATACGCTTTCCGTATAGGGTAAATTTAAGGGAACCTTGTTTTAATCCCTCACTAAAATCGTTTAAAGGCTCATAAAAACCTTCGTCAAAAAGCATCACAGTGCCGCCGCCGTATTCACCTTTTGGTATAGTCCCCTCAAAATCCTTATAGCTTATGGGGTGGTCTTCGACATGTATTGCAAGACGCTTATCGTCTGGGTTGAAGGAAGGACCTTTAGGCACTGCCCAGCTAAGCAATGTCCCCTCCCATTCCAACCGTAAATCATAATGGTCACGGCGAGCGATATGATGCTGAATCACATACAAAAGCTTGCTTCTTTTTTTATTGCTTTTAGATGTTTTTTGACTGTTTGAGATTTCAGAGGGCTCAGGCGTTTTTTCAAAATTTCGTTTTTTGTTATATTCGGTTAGTTTTGGCATTTTACTTCCTTAAAATAATTATTGTCTAATTGTTTTTTAATAACCGTTTAAAAAGAGTCATAAATTTATTTTTAGTAAATATAAAAATATCAATAAATTTTAGTTGACAAACTCATTTTGTATTATTATAATACTCCAAAAGAATATAAAGGTGAACATGAACGGTCTTTTAATTAATAAAACAATGCGAATGTTTGCATCCGGGCACAAAGTAGTGCGTGGATACATTCGTGTTGCCGTCATGCGGTAAGCGTTTTTATCTCTCGATATTGCTTTTTACCCGGGTTAATTTTTTACCCGGGTTTATTTTTGTCTTTTTTTAAAGAAAAATGTTTTGAGGTGTTTTGTGATAAAGATAGAGAATATAAGTAAAATTTACGTTAACGATAAACAGCGTTTTTATGCCGTCAAAAACGTGTCGCTGACAATAAACGATGGTGATATTTTCGGCGTTATAGGTTTTTCGGGAGCGGGAAAGTCCACGCTGATTAGGTGTATAAATTTGCTCGAACGCCCCGACAGCGGCGCAGTTTTTATGGACGACATCAATTTGACAAGCTTAAAAGAAAAGCAGTTAAGAAGTATCCGTACAAAAATCGGTATGATTTTTCAGCATTTTAACCTCTTTAATTCGCGCACGGTACTCGAAAACGTGATGTTTCCCCTTTGTTACAGGGGTATAAAAAAAGAATATGTAAAAAATAAAGCGCATGAACTGCTCGAACTGGTTGACCTTAAAGAAAAAGCCAACGCTTATCCTTCAACACTCTCGGGAGGTCAAAAACAGCGCACCGCTATTGCCAGAGCTTTGGCAAACAATCCAAAAATTTTACTTTGCGATGAAGCTACAAGCGCATTGGACGCTAGTTCGACACAATCTGTTTTAAGCTTGTTAAAAAAGCTAAACAAGCAACTAAACATTACCGTAATACTTATCACGCACGAGATGCGGGTAATAAAAGAAATATGCAACCGTGTAGCTTTTATGGAAAACGGAGAGATTATCGAATGCGGAGATGTTTACGATGTATTTTCCGACCCCCGTAACAGCGTTACACGGGATTTTTTGAATACGGCAGGTAATTTACCGTACTTTGATAAATCAGAAAGCCAAAATAAAATTGCGCAAATAGACAATGGACAGTGCTTGCTGCAACTAAGGTACATAAAAAACAGCGCAAAAAAAGCTTTGGTTTCGTACTTATCAAAGACGTATAACGTGGATATAAACATAATTTACGGCAATATCGAAAAAATAGGCGAGGATATTTTAGGTAATTTAACTGTGACTGTATCGGGAAAAAGCGTTGATATTGACAGTGCTATTAAATGTTTGTTATCAAATTCGGTTAAGGTGGAGGTTATTAAAGATGGCAGAGTTAATTAAAAATATTTTTCCTAATGTAATCGCAAATCCGATCAGGTATTTACAGAGTATTAAAGAAACGCTTTTAATGACAGGCTGGGCGGGCGGTTTTATGTTTGTCTTTGGATTACTTTTAGGTATCACATTGACAGCGACAAAAAAAGGCGGAATACTTCAAAACAAAGTCGTTTTTCAAATTGTCGATAAATCAATCAATTTTTTCCGTTCCATACCTTTTGTAATACTTATTGCGCTTCTACTCAACGTAACAAAGTTTTTTATGGGTACAAAAATCGGTTTAAACGGAGCAATCATTCCCCTTATTTTTGGCTCTGTGCCTTTTTTTGCCAGACAAGTCGAATCAGCTCTAAGCGAAGTTGACGACGGACTTATCGTAGCGGCTCAATCAATGGGATGCTCTCCTTTATCTATCATATTCAGGGTTTATTTAAAGGAGAGTATTGCGGGACTTTCGCGAGCCACTACCATTACGCTTATTAGTTTGATAGGTTTAACAGCTATGGCAGGTTATGTCGGCGCAGGCGGTTTAGGCGATTATTCTATTACATACGGCTACAATTACAATCGTATGGATATCGTCTGGGCGGCTGTTATTGCAATCGTTTTAATAGTTTCGATTATTCAATTGATCGGGACTGTTATCGCTAAAAAAAATACACATTAAAAATGGAGGAAATATAAATGAAAATCTTAAAAAAACTTATTGTTTTTACGGCACTCTTAGCGAGTCTGACTCTCACTCTGTTGGGTTTTTGCTCATGCAAAAAGGATGTCATAAAAATAGGCGTGACGGGCGCTTTTTATGAAGAATTATGGGCGCCTGCCGTTGCAAAACTAAAAGACGAAAACATTTTTGTAGAATTGGTGCAATTTTCGGATTTTACTTTGCCTAACAATGCATTAAACAGCAAAGATATAGATCTAAATGCATTTCAGCATCATGCTTATTTTAACAATGACACTTCTGCTAATAATTACAATTTAGCTGTTTTAACTGATACTTTTGTTATCACAATGAACTTA
>CALGIK010000174.1 GCA_937915515.1 uncultured Clostridia bacterium | reverse complement strand
TATTGCTCCTCTAAAACGTGTCGCCTCAAAATAATTGTCCGTATTTGATAATTCGTCCATATATTTTTGACTTACAAAACAAAGCGCATGTACGGAATTAAAAAGCAAATCAGAAAATTCCGTCAGCAAAGCATTAAGTCTCAAATCTTCAATATTAAATTGGTTTACTTTTTTTAATACTTTGTAACGCTCATAATCAAAATTTGTATCCACTATGCCGGTTATTTCCATTTTTTCGCCGTTGACAAATATCTTTTTGCCTATCAAATCGTCAACACTTTTTATCTCCACCGTATTGTCGAATATTTCTTCTCTGTAATCAGCGTATACAAAGGTTTCTGCGGCATATTTAGACAGTGCAATTTCGTTTCGGTTAGTTGGCAAGCTGTACAAAACATCATAACCGCACTCAGCCGCAAAGTCGGCAGCCATGTGTGCAATGCCTTTTAAATTTGTCAAATAATAAGCGTACCAATCGTCTACATAACCGCAGTTTTCGATTAAATTAACGTTGCCGTTTATAACAGGTATATTCTTATTTTTTAACTTGCCGTTAAAGTAATCGATATCGTTGTCGTTAAACGCATAGCTATTTACTTTTATATACGAATTTGATGGCATATCGAATTCTAACTCATGTTTAGAAACAAGAACTGTACTGATTTTCTTTTTATAAAAATTGTCGGCTGCCTGTTTAGCAGTATTGAAGGAAGCTATGGTGTCAGATAGCCCAAACATACTTAGAGCAATAACCGAAAGTAAAATGACAGCCAAAAGCCTTAAAGGCTTTACCTTTAAACTTGATACGCCCCCTTTAAGGGCGCTTTTAAAGGGCAGTCTTGTTTTTTTGCCTACAAAAGCTTTTTCTTCCTTTACCGTCACCTGTTGAGTGGGCTTAAATTCGCCTTCTCGTATCAAGGCATTTATATCAATAATAAACTTGTCGCCTTTCTTGCGTGTTTCAAAGTAATTTTTTAGTTTATTTAGATCTTCTTCAGCAAGCTGACAACCGTAAGGGATAAACACTCCGTTGTCATTGGTTATAAT
>CALGIK010000173.1 GCA_937915515.1 uncultured Clostridia bacterium | reverse complement strand
TATGCTAAACCCCAACCCTTTAAAGAAGTTTAATATTTGATTTTGAATTAGAGTGACAGGATGCAGCGTGCCCAAAGTATGAGTCTTTTTATTGACGGTAATATCAATGCTTTCGCTGTTGAGCTTTTCTTGTACTGCTTTTTCCTCTAAAATTTTACGTGTTGTTTCCCATTGCTGCTCTATATTTGTTTTAGCTTTATTTAAGAGTGCGCCTATCTCAGGACGTTGTTCACCGGCAACTTCTTTAAGACCTTTTAAAAGAAGTGTCAATAAACCATTTTTTCCAAGATATTTCACCTTTATGTCGCTGAGAACATCAGTTGAATTACATACGGCGATTTCACCCTCAAAATTTTGCAAAATTTGTTCGATTTTCTCTTTCATAATTAACTCCGTAAAAATAAAAATACCGTCCATTATTAGGACGGTGAATATTACCGTGGTACCACCTAATTTTGTTTTTGTTTTACAAAAACCTTATTAAAGACACTGACGGGGTCCAATCCGCACCAAACTACTGTTGTTTCATAAGGTGAGCTACAAAGTGAATATCTTTCGGTAGGCGTAAAGCCTTGCACCCTGACGGCTTTTCTCTAAAAAACGCTTTTTACCGACTCTTATGCTTTGTCAAAGCTTTTTGTTTCTTTTGAAGTATATTAGCACATTCTTTCGCCTAAATCAACTAAATCGCACATAACAGCTTCATATTTTATCAGTTTTAGCAACAATCTTTTTTGAAATAATATACTGTTGTTGTTTAAGGCGTTAAATCATAGTTTCCGCCAAAGATACTGCCTGTTGTGAGATAGGTTTCGGGCACTTTACCTACTATAATACTTTCGGACACCAAAACAGGCGTATTTGTTTTGACAATAGATTGTGCTGTCGGCAATACTATAGAAACGTTAGTTACCACGTCAAGGTAGATTTTGTGTCTTGTTTGGTTGATACCCGCAGATTCAAATTCCGAAACAAATTGACACTTAACCGAGCCTAACGGCAATACCTTAATGGTAACTTTAGGTCCTTTACCTGCTAAAAGTGGACTGCCGGACAAAGTACCTATGGGGATTTTAATGTCCTGTTCCCCCATTTTTTCGATAAAAGTTTCCGTTGACTGCGCCATATCGCGAGCAAGTTTGTTTATGACAATGCTGTTTGCCCGTATTGCGGTGATATCTCCATTATCGTTTTTTTCGATTGTCACCAAATCACCGTAACTTAAAGGATCCAGCATTACTTCAAAAATAGCGCTGTTGACGGCGGATGTAGTCAATGCCCTGATTTTTGCCTCGCTGAATGTGACAATTATCGGCGCTACGGAATTAATCAGGTATATAGATAAAACAAGAATGCTTAGCAAAATAAGAATCAGCACTATACCTTTTTTTATCCGATTTAAATGCTTATTTTTACTTATTTTATACACCCTTCTTTACCTCAATTTATTATATTAGGTTAAGGGTGTCTTTGTTCCTTTTACATTGGTTTTGTACGAGGTTTAAATATTAACGCAACCAAATAACCAAAAACTATTGCGGTAGTAATGCCCGTTGCCGTAGCCTTTAATCCGCCTGTAAAGGCACCTATAATTCCATTTTGTTTGGCAGCTTCAACCGCTCCTGTAACGAGAGCAGACCCAAAGCCGCTGATAGGCACGCTTGCGCCGGCGCCCGCCCAATCAATTAAAGGCTTATATAAATTAAATGCTTGCAATATTGCTCCGGCAATTAAAAAAATAACCAAAATTCTGCCGTTGGTTAAATGAGTATAATCAATAATTATTTGTCCTATCATACAGATAGCTCCGCCCACTAAAAAGGCCTTTACAAAACTCCAAAATAATTCCATATATTAATTGCCCTTATTTTTGTTATTTTTATTTGATTTGTTATTAACGTCTTTTTCTTTCTCGTTAACGAAATTATTTTCTGTATTATTTTCACCGTTATTATTTTTAGCGTTAATTTTGTTTTGTTTTTTAATCGCTTCTTCTTTTGGTTTATAATACTTATCGAGAGATTTTCTCCCCGCATTTTTTACACCGCTTGTTATTTCTACAAGATGAGCAACAGCAGGTATAGTTTCACCCTGAAAAGCAGTCAATTGACTCATAAGCGCACCCGTACCTACTAAAATCACAT
>CALGIK010000172.1 GCA_937915515.1 uncultured Clostridia bacterium | reverse complement strand
TTTCCCTACACGACGCTCTTCCGATCTACGACGTGGTGCGCAAAAATTTGAGTATCGGCAGCAAAGTTTTTATTCGCCGCAGCAACGACGTTATACCCGAAGTTTTGGGTTTAGCGGAGGAAACTATGCACTCTAAACCTATTGTTGCGCCAAAAACTTGTCCTGTCTGCGGCAACGAGTTGATAAAAAAAGGCGTAAATTTATTTTGTCCCAACACCTACGGCTGCGTTAAGCAAATTGAAGCAAGGATAACTCATTTTTGTTCCAAAAACGCTTTTGATATTGAGGGCATCAGCGACAAAACGGCACGTCAGCTTCTTTCTTTAAACGTAACTACTCCCCTTGACCTTTTCAGTTTAACTAAGGAACAATTACTCACCTTAGAAGGCTTTAAAGATAAAAAAGCGCAAAACATAATAAACGCCATACAAAAAAGCAAAAACGTTTTGCTGCCTAATTTTATATATGCTTTGGGAATTGATAACGTAGGAATAGTCACAGCAAAACAGCTTGCCGACAGGTTTAAAAATATGGATGCTTTAAAATGCGCTAAGACGGAAGATTTGATTGTCCTACAAGACGTAGGTTTTGTTGTAGCACAAAGTATAACAGATTTTTTTGTCAGTCCCTACGGCAATCAACTTACAGAAGGTCTAAAATCATTAAGCATCTGGCCTACACTTAAAGAAACTATCAAGGCGGGTATTTTTAAAGATAAAAAAGTTGTGCTTACAGGCACATTGCAAAGTCTATCTCGTTCGCAAGCGACAAAGCTAATAATAGACAAGGGCGGCATTGTTTCTTCCTCCGTCACCAAGGACGTAAACTTAGTGATAGTGGGCGAAAATGCAGGCAGCAAGCTGACAAAAGCGCAGCAGGAAGGTATAACTGTTATCGATGAAGAAGGCTTTTTGAAAATGCTCGAAACATAATAGCACAAAAAGATTTTGAAAAAGCAAGCTGTATGTGTTATAATAAAGTTTGGTAAAAAGCAATTAAACATAATTTTTTTGGGGTAAATAGCGACAAAATGAAAATCGACACACACAATTTAACGCTAAGTCTAGCGTCGCAAAAAATAAAAAAACAGCAAATTACAGCAGTACAACTTTGTTCGGCTAGTTTAGAGGTCTATAAGCAAAACAAAGCACTAAACGCTTTTACCGTAGTTGACGAGGATTATGTTTTAAGACAGGCGGCTCTTATCGATAAAAAAATAAGTCAAGGCGAAAAAGTAGGTGTTTTAGCGGGTATTCCTATAGGAGTTAAGGACAATATGAGTACCGAGCATTATTTTACCTCTTGCGCAAGCGCCAGTCTTTCAAACAATACAATACCCAAAACAGACGCAACCGTTGTCGCAAAACTGCGAGCGGAGGATGCCGTTATTTTTGGCAAAACCAATATGGACGAATTTGCCATGGGTTTTAGCTCCACAAACACCGTTTACGGCGAGGTAAGCAATCCTTACAATAATGCTTACAGCGCCGGCGGCAGCAGCGGCGGCAGCGCAGTCAGCGTAGCCACAAGTACTGTTTTAGGCGCTTTAGGTTCTGACACAGGAGGAAGCATACGTCAGCCGGCGGCAAACTGCGGTGTTTTCGGTTTAAAACCTACCTTCAACAGCGTCTCTCGCAGCGGTATGTTTCCGCTGTCAAAGACTTTAGACCATGTAGGCTGTATGACAAAAACGGTTAAGGATTGCGCATTGTTGTTTTCGGTCATCAAAAAGATACACAAAAGCTTTTCGTCCTGTTTTAAACCACATACACCTAAACTAAAAATAGCCTATCTTTCAGATTTTTCTAAAGCGTTTATCGACAAAGAAGTTTTGGACAATTATTTAAATGCTGTAAAAATTATTAAGGATATCGGTTATACGGCAGAAGAAATTAAGTTTGACTTAAACTTAGAAATTGCCCATACATATACTGTTTTATGCAGTACCGAAGCGGTGGAAAGTTTTTCTGTTTTTAATGCAATTCATCCAAAAGCAATACAATTAGAAAAATGCGGCGAAGAAGTAAACAAACGCATAGCTTTCGGAAAGAGCATTCTTGCCGAAAAAGACTTTACAAGCATTAACCACGCTTATCTTATCCGTGAGCGTGTGCGTGAGCAAATAGCTGATATTTTGGACAAATATGACATTATCTTGAGTCCGACGACGCTGCTGTGCGCACTAAAAAAGCACCAACAGGTAACCAACGAAAAAGGCTTTACCTCCGATTTATTTTCTATCGTGTGCAATTTAACGGGCATACCCGCATTAAATGTACCTATGGGCTTTGACAACAACAATATCCCCGTAGG
>CALGIK010000171.1 GCA_937915515.1 uncultured Clostridia bacterium | reverse complement strand
AATATCGTTTACCCTACAGCAATTGTGCCGTACAGGTGAGAAAGTGACTTTCTTCTTTGTGATAGTATATTAGCAAAAAATAACGTTATTGTCAATTGTTTTATACAAATTTATTCTTTTTTGTTAAACGGTATTAAGGTATTTTGTTTTCGAATGCGTTTTTAATCGTGCGCTTTTGTCCTTATCTCTTCGAGAATTTTTTCGCAAAAGCGTTCAAATTCCATAGAACCAATGTCTCCGTCACGGCGGCTTCTTACAGCTACGGTGCCGTCCTCTGCCTCTTTGTCGCCGATTATCAGCATATAGGGTATTTTAAACAATTGCGCTTCTCTAATTTTAAAGCCTACTTTTTCGTTACGCGTATCACTTTCGGCAAAAATGCCCTTTTGTTTAAGTTTTAAGCAAATTTCCTCCGTCACTTCTTTTGTCCTGTCGGTTAAGCTGATAACCTTTACCTGCACAGGCGCAAGCCAAGTGGGGAAGGCGCCTGCATATTTTTCTATCAATATAGCAAGGGTTCTTTCGTAACAGCCTATGCTGCTGCGATGTATTACAAAGGGGTATTGCTTATTTCCGTTTTCGTCAACGTAGGTCATTTCAAAACGCTGTGCTAATTCAAAGTCAATTTGAATTGTAAAAAGCGTATCTTCCTTGCCGAATACATTAACACTTTGAACGTCCAGTTTTGGTCCGTAAAACGCCGCTTCACCTACAGCTTCATAATAATTTATTTTAGCATTATCTAAAATCTGCTTCATAAGCGTTTCGCTTCTTTCCCACGCTTCGGGGTTATTGATATATTTTTCCTTATTATTAGGGTCATAGCGGCTGAAACGATAAGTCACATCGTTTTCCATACCCAAAGCAGTATGGAGATAACGCACCAAATCAAAAACTCCCAAAAACTCTTGTTCCACTTGGTCGGGACGGCAAATGATATGTCCGTCTGCCAAGGTAAATTGACGTACTCTGATAAGTCCATGCATTTCTCCGCTGTTTTCGTTGCGGAACAAAACTGCCGTTTCGTTAAAACGCACAGGTAAATCCTTATAACTTTTTACGCCGTTTTTATAAATTTCAAAATGGAAAGGACACTCCATTGGACGCAGAGCCAAAACCTCTTGTGTATCGCTCTTGTCAGGGTCGCCCAAAATAAACATTCCGTCACGGTAATGGTCCCAGTGTCCGCTGATTTTGTATAAATCGCTTTTTGCCATTAAAGGAGTACGAACATATTGATAACCGCGGCGTTCCTCCTCGTCCTCTACCCAACGCTGCAAAGTTTTAATTATGCGAGCACCTTTAGGCATAATGAGAGGTAAGCCTTGCCCCACGATTTCGTCCGTCATAAATAAGCCTAATTCTCGTCCTAATTTATTGTGGTCACGTTTTTTTGCTTCCTCTACACGATTTAAATAATCTTCCAAATCGCTTTTTTTGTCATATGACGTGCCGTAAATACGGGTCAGCATTTTGTTTTTGCTGTC
>CALGIK010000170.1 GCA_937915515.1 uncultured Clostridia bacterium | reverse complement strand
ATAATAAAAAGGGCGTCGGCTATAAGCGACGAGCTCATAGTGGCTGTTACCAATAACGTAAATAAGCCGCAGTATGTCGAACTTAACGACAGGATAAATTTGATTTCAGAAGCCGTAAAAGATATAAAAAACGTAAAAATAATGTCCTTTGATACACTGCTCACCGATTTTTGTAAAGAGGTCAAAGCTGATTGCATAATAAAATCAATTAGAAACACCGTTGATTTTGCATATGAGGAACAAATGGCTGCAGCAAATAAATTGACAGGTGACATCGAAACATTATTTCTTTTCGCATCGCCGCAGTATAAGCATATCAGCAGTACTTTTGTTAGGGAATTAATTTCTTACGGCGCCGACATAACGCCTTTTGTACCCCAAGGTCTTGCACAAAAAATAGTTAAGGTGACAAAATGTTTGTAAAATATCAAAAAGTAATAACTCCAAAAAAATTACGCAGAAAAATTCGTTTGGATAAAATAAGCAAAAAAATAAAGGTAAGTAACGATGAGGCAATAAAGCGCATAATAAGCGGCGAGGACAAACGGTTTTTGATTGTTTGCGGACCGTGCGGCGCAGATAACTTTGATGCCAGCATAGAATATTGTCAAAGACTGTATCAGCTTAGTTTAAAAGTTAAGGATAAAATATTTTTAATGCCCCGCTTGTATACCGCCAAAGCACGCAGCAACGGCGAAGGATACTTGGGCATGTTGTTTCAGCCTGACAGTGAAGTTATCGACATAAACAAGGGTCTTATGTTAAGCCGCAAAATGCTGGCTAAATGTATAGCCGTTACAGGTCTGCCTATAGCAGAGGAATTTTTATTTCTCGAACAGCTCGAATACAACGCTGATTTAATCAGTTATTTCTTTTTAGGCGCAAGACAGTCAGACAGTCCTTTTTACCGAAACGTTGTAAGCGGAGTGGATGTTGCCGTAGGGATTAAAAACGATTTAGCGGGAAATATGCTAAATTTAGCCGGCAGTGTTCACGCTAGCAGCACTCCAAAAACCTTTCTGTTTAAGGGGGGTCAGATTACCACAACAGGCAACAGATTCTGTCACGGAGTTTTAAGGGGTTTTGTAGACGAATCAACAGGCTTTTATAATAATATCAGTCAGCAAAATATAGATGCTTTAAACAACTATTGCTTAGAGTTTGGTACTCAAAACGATTTTGTGATGGTAGATTGCAGCCATGCAAACAGTAAAAAATGCGCATTAAATCAAATTGATAATGCCCTTAAAACAGTTAGCGAAACTTCTGCAAGAGGTATTATGCTCGAAAGTTATCTTTTTGGCGGAACGGCAGCGGACGTTTACGGTGTTTCTAAAACTGATGAATGTCTGGATTGGGAAAATACCGAAAAACTTATCCTAAAGATTTACGATTATTTATCTCAAACAAAAGAGGAGAAAACGGAAAATAATAACGATACAGATAAACAGAAAATAAAATAACGAGTAAGTTAAATTTTAGTATTT
>CALGIK010000169.1 GCA_937915515.1 uncultured Clostridia bacterium | reverse complement strand
GGACACGATATCAAGGACTTAATTTTTTATTTAGATAAAATTAAAGACAATGTAAACGCGCCTACTGTGCTTCACGTTATTACGCAAAAAGGGCGTGGATACCCGCAAGCGGAAAATAATCCTCAAGATTATCATGGAGTATCGGCTAAAGACAGCATTTCATCAAGTACTATGTCAAACACAGTAGGTAAAACTCTGTGCGAATTAGCTCAAAATGACCAACGTATTGTTGCAATTACGGCAGCAATGACTTTGGGTACGGGCTTAAAACCTTTTATGGAAACTTTCCCGACAAGATTTTTTGATGTAGGTATTGCAGAGGAGCACGCTGTGACCTTTGCAGCGGGTTTAGCTAAACAAGGCTTAAAACCTTATGTTGCAATTTACTCTACTTTTTTGCAGCGTGCATATGACCAGATACTTCACGATGTATGTTTACAAAACTTGCCTGTGGTTTTTTGCGTGGACAGAGCGGGTTTTGTAGGCGAAGACGGACAAACGCATCAAGGACTTTTTGATATTTCTTATTTATCGGCTATGCCCAATATGGTGTTGCTTGCGCCTGCATCCACTAAACAGCTTGACAGTGCATTAAAGTGGTCACAAAACCAAAGTTTCCCCATTGCAATAAGGTATCCTAAATGCGACGTGGGTTTTAATTTGGATTTTCAGTTTTGCAAATGGCAAACATTCACAGAAGAAAGCGAAATTACAGTTTTAGCGGTGGGATGCAATGCGCTTAATGCATCTATTAACGCTTATGAATTGCTAAAAAGTGAAAATATTAATATTTGTGTCATTAACGCCGATACAATAAAACCTCTGGACAAACAAACTCTTGGCAGAGTCTTTGATAATTCTAAAATTGTCGTCACAGTGGAGGAAAATGTTTTAATTGGAGGCTTTGCTTCGCTAATCGACAGTTACTTAGCAAGCCGAAAAGAAAAAAATATTAAAATATTACATTTAGGCGTAGACGATAGCTTTGTAAAACACGGATCGGTAAACAGTCAACTGCAAAAATACGGTATAACAGCCGAAAATATTTCTAATCTTATTAAAAACAATCTGTAATTGCATTTATGTTTTAGTTAACATTATTTTGCTTTTGTTTTAACGAAATACTTTAAATTTTGTTTTGTTCCAATTTCATAATTTATATAAATTAATAAAAGGCTTTTTCTTAGTCAAACGATTGCATATACGTTAAATTTTGTGTATAATAATTCACAAACGGATAATTATGAAAATAGTATTGGCAAAAAACATTAATAAGCATATTGACGAAAGCATATACGAATTATTTTGTATATATGCAAAAAAATGCGGCTTAGATGTTCTTGTTGCAAAAGACCTGACAGAGCTCGAATTATTAGTTGATACAAATGGCGCCGATTGCGTGGCAGTTTTTGGCGGCGACGGTACCATGCTTGTTTATGCACCTATAACAACCCGTTTTGATATACCTATTTTGTCAGTGAATATGGGCAAGGTAGGTTTTTTATCTCAATTAGAGCTAAACGACCTTTTAGGAGGGCTGACACTGCTTTCTAACGGCAATTATATCATTGACCCTC
>CALGIK010000168.1 GCA_937915515.1 uncultured Clostridia bacterium | reverse complement strand
CTAAAAATAGGTTAATGTCATCTTCAACATTGCTTATAGATGCTAATTTAAACAGCTTAATCAATTTGTTTTTTACGTTTTCGGATAAAAATCCCGGCAGCGTCGGTCCTAAATGAATGTTTTTTATGCCTAGGTGCAATAACGCCAAAAGCACGATAACGGCTTTTTGTTCGTACCAGGCAATATTAAAAGACAAAGGAAGTTGGTTGACGTCAGTAAGACCAAATGCTTCCATCAGTTTTAACGCTATCAAAACAAGCGAGTAAGAGTCATTGCATTGTCCGGCGTCCAGTACTCTCGGTATCCCGTTTATATCACCTAAATTTAATTTATTATAGCGGTATTTTGCACAGCCGGCAGTAAGTATCACCGTATCAGCGGGCAGTTTTTGAGCAAATTGAGTGTAGTACTCTCTTGATTTATTTCTGCCGTCGCAGCCTGCCATAACAATAAACCTTTTTATTGCGCCGCTTTTTACTGCTGTTACAACTTTATCAGCAAGCAAAGTCACTTGGTTATGGGCAAAACCGCCCACTATTTTGCCTTTTTCTATCTCGACAGGCGGCGGCAAAGTTTTAGCTAAACTGATAATCTGCAAAAAATCTTTTTTGCCGTTTTTGTCGGGCATAATATGTATGCATTGAGGATATCCTGCAGCACCTGTTGTAAAGATGCGTTTTCTGACTTCCTCGCTTCTTGGCGGCACTATACAGTTTGTCGTAAACAAAATAGGTCCTTTAAAAGTTTCAAATTCCTCAAGCTGTTTCCACCAGGCGTTTCCGTAATTTCCGACAAGATGAGGGTATTTTTTGAAAAAGGGATAATAATGGGCAGGCAGCATCTCGCCGTGAGTATAAACGTCGACACCGCTGTCCTTTGTTTGTTCTAAAAGCTGCTCTAAATCATATAAATCGTGACCTGATACCAGTATTGCGGGATTATTTTTTGTGCCTATGTTTACTTCGCTTATTACAGGGTTGCCGTATTTTTCCGTGTTTGCCCTGTCTAAAAGCGCCATGACTTTTATTCCGTATTCGCCTGTTTCTAAAACCAGCTTCAGCAATTGGTCAAGGGAATCTTTTTCAGAAAGAGTAATACTAAGCGCCTTAAAAATAAACATACAAATAGTGGGGTCTTCTTTGCCTAAATTAAGAGCATGCTCGGCATAAGCGGCAATACCTTTTAAACCGTAAATAATTGTTTGCTTAAGTGACCTTATGTCCTCGTCAGATGTGGCTAATACTCCTACTAAAGACGCTTTAGTCAACATTTCTTTTCTGCCGCTTACCTTAAAAGTTGAAGCATCGGCAAAAACGGGCAATTTGGTTTGCTCGGCTAATCTGTCCCGCATATTGATTAAATGCACAATTTTAGTTTCAAGAGCTAAGTCGTCAAAATTAGCATTTGTTATCGTCATAAAAAGAGCGTTTAGAGTTTCGCGGCAAATATCTCTGTGCTCGGCTATATTGACATTTCCTTTTACTATTAATTCGGCAATACCCTGCAAGGTATATATTATTAGATCTTGCAGCTTTGCTGTTTCCTCACTCTTGCCGCATACTCCTTTTACCGTACAGCCTGTGTTTTTGGCTGTTTCCTGGCATTGATAACAAAACATACTCATATAAGTTCCTCCTTATTATTTTTTAGGCGCAGGCGCCTTGACAACAGATAATTCCAAAATGTCTTCGTGCTCGTTAACGGCATGCATCATAATTCCCTCGGGCAGTTTCAGTACGGTGCCGCTTTCATAAACATTTTTAGACTGATCATCAAGAGTAATTGACAATGTGCCTCTGATAACGCTCATATAGACGTTGGAATTTGTTCTATGCACGGGCAGACTTTCGCCTTTTGGCAAAATCATATGGTTGTAATGCACGTTTTCGTCGCAAATTACCCGCTCAATAGTTTTTTTATTGCTTTTTGATAATTTAAATATTTGTTCTATCATTTTTATCTCCTATTCATAAAGCATATATCTTAACATTAAAAATATTCTAACGATTAAATTTACTTGACCTCTTTGTAAAAATTATACTATACTAATTTTATAAAATCTGTTGTTTTTACAACAAAAAGGAATGTTGATGGAAAAATTTTTAGAATTTGCTAAACAATCCGAGCTTTTTAAAAACATAAGTGAGGAAGAAATAAAAAGTATATTAAACTGTATATCGTATAAAATAAAGAAATTTGCGGATGAACAAAGTATTTTTAACGAGGGCGAATGCATTTTTGATATAGGTTTAGTCATTGACGGTTGCGTGTTGGTTGTTCAGGAGGATTTTTGGGGCAACAGGAGTATAGTTTCGCATATATCAAAAGGGCAAATTTTTGGCGAAGCTTTTGCTTTTAGTTTAAACAAGCCGCTTAGCGTCAGAGTAGTGGCGGAAAAAGCCAGTGAAATTGTGTTTTTTGATTTTAAAAAAATAGCAACCGTTTGTAGCTGCGCTTGCGAATGCCACAATAAGTTGATTAAAAACTTGTTGCATATGGTTGCCGAAAAAAATTTTAGTATCACTAAAAAACTGCAGCATGTTTCCAAAAAAACAATAAGAGATAAACTCCTGTCGTATTTATCCGATGCGTCAAGAGAATACGGCAAACAAAGTTTTTCGATACCTTTTAACAGACAGCAATTAGCTGATTACCTTTTTGTAGACCGCAGCGCATTATCAAACGAGTTATCAAAAATGCGTACAGAGGGTATTATTGATTTTCATAAAAATACTTTTAAGTTGTTTTCTAAAGAGAATAGCCATTTTAATGTTTTATAATTAATTATTGCAGACTTTTATAAAATAGATCAGAATGTTTTTGACGATTAAGTTAGATACAAGATTATGAAAATGTGCGACAATTCTATTTACATTCTACAGAAAGAGCACAGCGCTATTAAAACAACGGTTTTTGCTTGATAAACACCTCAATATGTGTTAAAATATGCGGTAGCTAAAAAATATGGAAGCGTATCGAAGTGGTCATAACGGGCCTGACTCGAAATCAGGTAGACGGCTTGCCGTCTCGTGGGTTCGAATCCCACCGCTTCCGCCAGTAGCGCTGACTTCGCTTATACTTGTCACAAAAAAACGGGGCTTTTTTCCCGTTTTTTTATGCCTTCGTTTTGCTCGTCAGCTTTTTGCTGCGAGGATTGGGACAAAAGATTTGGTGACGCTCGCTTTATTTTTAAAGCTTCGCTAATCCGTCGCTCTCGCTCCTTACGAATCCCACCGCTTCCGCCATAGACGAACGGCAGTACGGGTAAAAACGTTTTGCTGTTTTTCTTTATATCCATTTAACCCCCGAAATGTCCTCATTTGTATTCTTCTTGTCCTCGCTTTTTTTATTTTAAAAAACAAAAAACTGTCTGATATAATGTTAATCGCTGAATCGTGATTTTAAAAAAACTTCATTTTTTGCCTCAATACATTAAGTTCCTTTTCTTTTTGATTAATTTCATTTTCTATAATCTGTTTAAGCTTTAATTTCTGTTCATCTAAAGATATATAATCTATGTAATAATTTTTAAGTTCTTTTTGTACAATATGTAACTTTGAACCGCCTTCTGCTATATCCCAGACGAGTTTTCTTCGAATGCTATCAAAATATTTATTATAATACTCAAGCAAGACAGGATACTTGTCTCGTTGCTTCGGTGTTAATATTAAGCATAAATTGCTAGCAATAAATTTACCATTCACATAATGCGTGCGACCTAATGAACCGCTAGCTTCAACTGCAAAAACAATCGCTTCAGTATCATGAGAATATTCGCTATGTTTTTTCCACTCTTTACCTGCAGTTATGAAATCATATTCTCCTTCATCGTTATCCTCGCTAGCCAAAGAACCTTTTTCGACATAAAACAAATCTTCTATTTTAAGCATATTATGACTATTTTCTTCACTCATAATGCCAGCGGAGTTCAATTTAGAACCATAAAAGATTTTTTTCTTCTCACTAATACCTTCTATCTCTTTTGAATTAAGAATTGTATCTATGATTAGCGCCTCAATTCCGTTCCATTTTTTGTATTTGTCAATTCGCCCCTTGTGTTGAACGCTCACTAATCCATCATTTTCCAAGTAAAAAAACTGCACTTCTTTGTTTTGGGGGTGGGGAGCTTTTGTAAAGCCGAAAATAGACGGATTCACTGTTCTTTTTTGTTCGGTAAACAGTGTTGATGGCCTCTTAATTACAAAATCTAAT
>CALGIK010000167.1 GCA_937915515.1 uncultured Clostridia bacterium | reverse complement strand
ACAATAAGCCTTGGGCTGAGTCTCCTAAATTTTTTTTTATTGTCATTCTCTTATGTCTTAAGATTTTCCGCAAAGGCTTCCACGGTTTTTTTGTGGGGCAACAGTTTAGTTTAATTAGTCTTAGCCGGCGTACGCTTTAGAAAAACGTTATGGGTCTAAAGGTTTGTTAAACGGTATCCCTTTTCCGCTGACAAAGAAGCCGCTGTAAACGTTCATTTGTTTTTGAGACGGTCACCGGAAGCCCTTGTTTCAAATCCGTTTTTTCCTTAACAGTGTCTCTAACTGTTGGCTTAACAGGCCAATTTGAGGTATCCTTGCAATGGATAACCGACATGCTTTACCACTAAGCTAACCAATTACTTGGTGCGGGAGTTGAACCCGCGATACTGTCTAAGGCGCAGTAATCCCAACTGCAGGGGTCTACTCATCATCCGGTATACCTTAGCGCTATAAGCGAAAGGCACCGCAGCGGCCGTTTGAACAAAACCGCAAGCATAGGATAATGAAAGATGTATTTTAGGGTTATAAGCCCTTAGTACACTTGGTAATTTTGCGAAACAAGCAAGAAATTTTATGTCAATTGCATAGGCTCTTATAATTTAACCTTTTACAACGCCTACTGTTTTTAAACGTGTAACGGCTTTTACAAGGTCTTGCTGATTACTCATCACTTCATCGATATTTTTATAAGCAAAGCGGCTTTCCTCCGCGACGTCGGCTTTGTTGTTTTTACCTAAGACGACGCCCTGCTCTTTTAAGTCGCACAAAACCTGTTCGGTTGTAAATGCTTCCATTGCGCCTTTGCGGGAGTATTGTCTGCCTGCGCCGTGTGAACTCGAACAAAAACTTTCGGCATTTCCGAGTCCCTCAACAATATAGCTGTAAGAACCCATCGCTCCGGGGATAACGGCTTTTTCTCCCGCTCTTGCTCTTGTAGCGCCCTTGCGGTGTACCCATACATTTGCGTTGTAATGATGCTCTATAGCGGCGTAGTTATGATGACAGTTTATTTCCTCAATGTATTTATAATCATTGTGCGCATATTTTTGCATCAAATTGTCAAGTATGTATTGTATTGTTTTTAGCATTGACGCGCGGTTTTCATAAGCAAAATCAAGCGCAAGATTCATCCAGTTAATATACTGCTTGCCTTCCTCACTGTCAACAGGCAAAAATGCCAACCTCCATTCGTCAGGTATAGGCGTATACCACTTCTCGTTAAGTAAACGGGCGGCTTTATGATAATAGTCGCAAATTTGCTTCCCAAAATTACGGCTGCCCGAATGTATCATTATTCCTAAAAAACCTTCGTCTGACTCCTGAATCTCGATAAAATGATTACCTCCGCCCAAAGTTCCGACTTGAAAATAACCATTTTCAATTTCCTGTACCAGTTTGGGATTCGTGATGTATTTATCAATTTCTGCTGTTGCTTTATCCAGAGCGACGCAAGGTTGCTTAGTTTTGTGATGATTGAATCCAATCGGAATATTGCGCAGTATATTCCCGACAAGCGCTTGAATAAAAGACCCGTTGCCGGTAGTAATATTTTTTATTTCGGAAATCTTGATATTTGTGCCGACATATGCCATTCCGCATCCGATATCCACTCCTACAGCATTGGGAATTATTACTCCTTTTGTTGCAATAACTCCGCCAATAGGCATCCCCATTCCTTGATGAGTATCGGGCATTAGGTTAACCCATTTGTGCAAAAAGGGCATTTGAGCTAGATGCATGGCTTGCTCTAAGCATCCCTCATCTATTTGATTTTCATTTTTCAGCGAGACATTAATCGGAAATTTCATTTGTTCTGTTTTTATCGTAAACATTATTTTTGCCCTCCCTTTTATTATTACAATATCATTATATCAAGCATCAATTTAATTATCGAATAAAAAAGTTTGCGAAAACTAAAATTTTTTACATCTTTATATAAAAAAGTTTGCGAACTCTTTAATATTGACTTACTTGTGTGTTTTTGTTATACTTAAAGAAATTTTGAGAGGTATAATTGATGGCGGAATTTTCCGAACTTATCAAAAATTTTAATAAAATAAGAGATTTCATGCGCGATTTTTACATATACGGTTTTAAGACGAGAGACAATTTTTCCGTTAAATCCGCACGTACTTACGATAACGAAAAACGCCGTTGTGAAAGTTATCTTAAAGAGGCAATGAAATGGACTTACTCCGGCGGCAGTAAGGTTTCTTTTGTATCGGCAGATTGCGGTAAAATTCAAGTCAATCCACTGTTTTCGGCATGGAAAAGTAAAAGCTTTACCACTAATGATATAATGCTCCATTTTTATATTTTGGACGCACTCCATTCTTCTGATAAATCATCAGAGGAATTAACGGAAGAAATATCTATAAAAAGCAGTAAAACTTTTGATTTGCAAACCGTGCGGGGAAAATGCAACGAATATGTTGATTTAGGATTATTGTCCAAGGAGAAAAAAGGCAAGGCTTTTAGATATAAATTATCCGAAGATATAATTAAATTTGACGAAGAATTATTTGATGCTATAAAATTTTTTCAGAGCGATACTTTAGGAGTAATCGGCAATTATATTTTGGATAACTTTGATTGCGTCAACGATTTATTTTTATTCAAACATCATTATATAGCTCATACGCTTGAAGACGGTATTCTATACGATATTCTTACAGCTATGCGTGAACATAAAAAGATAGAAATTATTATACTCGGTTCAAAAAGCGGAAAGGCTGTAAAAAACAGAGTTATTCCAATCAAAATCCTATGTAGTTTTTGGAGCGGTCGGCGCTATATATGCGCATATCTTCCTGCCGCTCATAGATTCTCCACTTATCGTATTGATGCTATAAAATCAGTTGCCGCATTGGAATTTGTAGAAAATTATACTAAAATACAAGATGCGCTTTCTCACAATATCGATAAGGTTTGGGGCGTGTCCTTTGAGGGAGATACGAGAAACGAGAAAGGATTTTCAGTGGTATTACAGATTGACGAAAATAACGAACAGTATTTGATAAACAGAATAAATAAAGAAGGACGCGGCGGCGTTTTAAAACGAATTGGAGAAAACACTTTTAAATTCACTAAAGAGGTATTTGACGCTAATGAAGCAATGCCGTGGGTAAAAACTTTTATCGGCAGAATATTATCCTTTAAATCAACTGATTTGCTTGAGAAAAAGTTAGACACGGACATACGCCGCATGGCAAAAATGTATGGCATAGTAGGTAAAGAAAATGAGTAAACTGTTTTCCGAAATCTACGGTTGTTATTTTAGCATTGTTTCATGCATCCTCAACCAAGCCCATAACGGCATTTCAAAAAAAGATATCAATGACATAATTAACGAATATGGTTTTTCAGAAACCGCATTTCACCTTATGCCAAAACTCATTGATGGAGAGTGCAGCTTACTTGAAAATCACGAGGATTTGTATTATTCAAAATTTGAAAATATATTTAACAGACCCACTTCAAAGCTTGAACTGTCCTGGCTTGCGGCTCTCTTAAACGATTTACGAATTAAGCTGTTTTTAAGCGATGAAAAATATAAACAATTGACGTGCGCTCTAAAAGATATTACCCCGGTTTTTGATATTGGCGACTTTATTTCAGTAGACCGCCATCTTGACGGCGACCCTTACAGTGACCCTCTTTATATCGACAATTTTCGCAAAATACTTAAAGCTATCAAAAATAATTATCCTGTTGTAATAACTTACGAGAGCGAAAAAAGAGGACGGTCAAAGCGAACCTATCATCCATTTAAATTAAGCTATTCACAACTGAATGACAAATTCCGTTTACTGTGCGCTGCATACAACACAAAAACGCAAAAGCTTAATAAGTTTATTTTAAATCTCGGCAAAATCGTTTGGGTCGAACCTTCGGAATCACCTTATCGCGCCTTGCCAACGGACTTATGTGATTTGTTTACAGAACCATCCCAAAATCCGCCCATTGTGGTTGAAATAACACGAGAACGAAATTCTTTAGAGCGTTTCTTGTTGCAGTTTTCGTCCTTCGATAGAAAAACAGAATATGATCCCCAATGCGATATTTACACCTGCCAAATTTCCTACGATATGGCAGACGAAACGGAATTGTTAATTAAAATATTAAGTTTTGGTCCCACCGTCAAAGTATTAGGTCCGCCAAACTTTTTAGATAAAGTAAAAGAGAGATTAGTAAAACAAATGCACCTTATGAA
>CALGIK010000166.1 GCA_937915515.1 uncultured Clostridia bacterium | reverse complement strand
CATAGGGCTTTGCCCGCATATGAAATACCCCACGTTTTACGTGGGGATATTTATTACAGAAAAAGGACTAAAAGGATGAATATTAAATTTGACATGTTCCGCAATTTAGAAAAAGCGGATTTTATATTATGTAATCCTAATTGCAAAGAAATGGCGGTTATTGAGAGAAGAAACCCTCATTTAATTATGCGTTTTAACGATTTAAGCGAATTGACCTTTGAAACGCCTTCTCATACTACTAATTTTAAAGGCAAGCGATTAAAATATGATTTCTATAAGGATATCCAAAGTATGAGGCTAATATTGGTCGAGGGCTTAGGATATTTTATTATACAAGAGGTTAACGAAAAAGAAAATGGATTAGATAGCTACAAAGAGGTTAAATGTGAATCGATACAAGCCGTCTTTAAAAATATAGGTTTCTATATGGAGTCTCGTCTTTACAAATTTTTTGACCGCCAACATTGAGGCGATTCCATCAGTAATAGGGCAGCTTGTTCAACAACTGCAAGTAGACGTTGATTCAAATGTTCTGTCTAATCTGGCAGACACGCCCAATAGTTATTATGATAATTGGACAGTAACGTATGTAGCTCCTGAATTACGTTATATAAAAGATAGAACCGATGGACAGGAAAACATTTGCCGCATGTTTACGGAGGCTAAAAAGGTATACGGTTACGATTTTATAGTAAATGAAGTTGCCGATAAATTTGAAGCCATATTTGATTTTGATATACTAAATCACGCCATTAAAGTTAAGCTCGCAAAAGAAATAACCTCGCCTACCAATATATATCTTTCCTATGATAATGTTGTTAACGAGTTGCAGACTACAGAAAAATCCGGAGACATCACAACGGTTTTAAATTGCGAAGGAAACAATTTAAATATTCAAGCAGTAAACCCAACAGGCACAAACTACATAGCTGATTTCTCCTATTATATGTATGATGAGGAAAAGGCAAGTCAAGGCGAAATTGGCTGGATGTCAAAATCGTTAAGCCAAAAAATTGCTACTTGGAAAATTGACGTAGAAAATGCGCGTCCAGAATGGATAAACAATGTCCGTATTCTGCGAGACTTATATAAGATTGATACTGATCTGAAGGCCGAAAAACAATTTGTTGATTTAAAAATTAAAACAATGGAAGACGCAAGGGACGCTCATTATAAAGGCGAAATTGACAAAGCACTTAAAGGCACTGAATTGGAATTGGTGGAAGAAGTTTTAAACAGCGAAAATAGTTTAGACGAAGCTTCCGCTTTTTAAAGTTTAATGGAAGCGGGGACAAAGTCTTTGTATGCTATAAAAATCAGCCAGAATTTGTAAAGGTTACAAAATCTGGAGAAGTATACGATACGGGTTATTTTGTATTTGGGGGCGACTCAAAAGAAGACACGCTTGAAGAATGCAGAAAGGCGGGATATATGTATTTTGCCGATGGTGCAAAATATGATGGGCAGACTAATGGCTACAAAAGTTATTGTCAAATTATTGAAAAGATTGTATCGGTAAACACAGAACAAGGTGCAGAAGAGTCTGTTACAAAAGTCGCTGGATTTAAACGTCATACAATATTTAGTAACATACCTATATGGATAGGGCTATATCAGAGTATGCTCAATAATAAACCCGATGGGCTTAATGAAAAAATATATTTAAATAACAAAGCTACCAAAAGTCAAGAAGCTATTATGACGGCAAAAACTAACACCTTAAATTTACAAAACCGGTTCAATCTTGCTGATGAAGGCGAGCGCAAACTATTTAGGGAAGTAAAGAACTATTGGATTGAGGGCGATTACGAAAATCAAGGCTTTGCTAAACTAGACACCACCACACCAGAGCAAGAAATAGACCTTGCTTTACAGCTATTGAAGGCAGGCGAAGAACAACTAAAAAAGATAAATCAGCCAAGTTTTTCAATTACGGTGGATGCAATAGATTTTACAAAAGTATACGAATTTCAAGCCTTTAGCAAGGAGCTAGAACTAGGCAAAACAATTACTATAGAGAAAGCCGAGGGGGTATATTATAGACCTGCCTTGACCTCAATAAGTCTTAATTTGGATGATGTAGACAGCTTCGAATTAGTATTTTCTAATGTCCTTAAAAGTGATGATTGGGGCTTTAGAATGGGGGAATTACTCGCAAAAGCAAGCACCACGTTAAGACAAGTTTCAGCCAATTGGCAAAATTTAACTGCATTTACCCGCAAAGAAGATTCTATAAATGAGTTGCTTTATGACCCCTTAAATAGAACGCTTAGGATAGCGCAAGGCAATATGTCTGAGCAGCAGTTTGTTATTGCTGAAACGGGTATTTTGGGACGTAAATATAGTGACGATAGTCATAGTTCCTTTGATCCAAAGCAAGTGAGAATTATTAACAACACAATGTTATTTACCGATAATGCTTGGCAAACAGCGAAGGCTGCTTTTGGTGATATTGTATATAGAGATTATTCACGACCTGGCGCTCCTGAAAGCAGAGCATATGGCTTATCAGCAGAAGTACTTGTTGGATCATTATTGCAAGGCAATCGTGCTTACATAAGGAACGAAAACAATACCGTTGCGCTTGACGCCAGCGGCATAACAATAAAAAAACCAGTGACAAGTGAAGAAGTTTTTAGAGCCGACAATTACGGTAACGTGTTTCTTAAGGGTGAGATACAAGCGCGCGCAGGAGAAATTGCAGGATGGAAAATTAACGCCGACTCATTGACAGCAGGATCGGGACTTACTTCTGTGGGTATGGGCACTGGCGTAGACGGTTTTAGGTTTTGGGCAGGCGGCGGCGGTATAGTTAAATATGTGGCTTTTGCGTCGTGGGTGATAATTTCTCCTATGTATGAAACCTATTGTACTGTTACGCTTAATCAAAAGCTTTTAGAAACAAAAACATTTTTTGTAACAGTTAATGGCAATATCGATATAACAATCACCATAAACGCAGGTGACAGGAGCGGAGATGCTTTGCTGCCTCGAGGCACCCAAGTGGATTCGCTGTGGTTTACAGAATCGATATTTGAAGAAGATGAGATTTCTTTTACGCAAACCGCTCCAGCGCCTCTCTTTAGTGTTACAAATACAGGATTTCTTACTGCAAAAGCAGGTAAAATTGCTGGATTAACAATAACGGGTAATTCTATAACTTCCGACAATGGCTTGTTTTCAGTGAGTGAAGAGGGTTATCTCAAAGCTTCGAAAGGAGATATCGCAAATTTAAAAATGGAAACTATAAGCAATGGAGACACTATCGTAGGATGCAAATTATTCAGCGATAACTTTGCTTTGCAAACTATGAATGATGATTCCCGGATTGAGAGTGAATTGAGTTTTTTCATTGATCCCGAGAATCCCACCACTTCAATAACCAATCAGCACATTAAAACACCATTAGTTATATCTAATTTGATAACGGCGAACGGTATAGATTCTGACACAATTAACATAACCAATAGAATTAATTTAGGCGGAGGCGCTTTATCCATTTCTGGCTCTACAATAGCGGGTAAAACCACAAACATAATTTTTGATGGCGGTGCGCCTGAGTATCATTATACTGCAACTGCGAGTCACAATGGCGAATTAATTAGAG
>CALGIK010000165.1 GCA_937915515.1 uncultured Clostridia bacterium | reverse complement strand
TTAAACTGTTTTAAAGAAAAAACGGTCAAGGAAAAACCTTAAACCGAAAATTTGGCAAGGGTAGCAGGATTCGAACCTACGATAACAGGGTCAGAGCCTGTTGCCTTACCGCTTGGCGATACCCCTATATATTATCCCGTTAAGGAATAGTTGTTTTTATAAAAAGTTAAAACCTCATCGTTTTTTAATAAAGTTTAAACTTTTACCGCGTTTTTTACGGCAAAAGCATTATTCTACATTTTTCAGAATTTGTCAAATACTTTAAGGTGTTTTTGCTTAAAAAAGACCTAAACATAAAACCACAACGTAAGCGGCATAGCATATCAGCATAATAATACCTTGATAGCGGCGATAACGTCCAAAAATCAGAGTAGGCACGACGGCAATAAGTATCAAACCTAAACACACAGGGAAGTCAAGATATAAGTTTTGAGCTATTGTTTGGGGGCTGATAATCAGACCGCCATTTTTAGCGCTTATAAGGGCGCATATAGGCAGAATTACCGTTAAATCAATTATGTTTGCTCCCACAATATTGCCGATTGAAAGACTTGCTTCCTTTTTAATTATGGCTGTTATGGTTGTGACCAGCTCCGGCAGCGAAGTGCCGACAGCTACAAGCGTAAAACCGATAATACTTTCGGGGACGCCCAACTTTAGAGCCAACTGTCCGCCGTAGGTGACCAAAAGCTGCGCACCGCCTACAATACCTGACGCACCTAAAACAAATTTAGTTATATTGACAAAAAGAAAATCGTTTTTTTTGCTATCGGCTTTTGCCGCTGAGTTTTGGTTTCCCACAAAACCGACGTTAGTAATATTGCTTAATTTTTCAGTATTTGATGTAACTTTGCCGTATCCGTAATCTTCTTTTTTGTAATTTTCATTTTTGTTGAGCAGCAATGTCTTTTTTGCGCTTAAAACGTTTTCGGCTGTAAAGGCTATAAAGACCAAGAGTAAAACTATGCCGTTAAAAATTTTTAACGTGCCCGACACACACATAATATACAAAAGAACGCAGGCAAAAGTCATCAGCAAACCTTTAAAAGCAAGGTCCTTGCGCTTAATAAAAGAAGGCAAACAAACCATACTGATGCCCATTATTAAGCCGACATTTGCCGTAACACTGCCTACGGCGTTGCCTATCGCCATATCTGTGCTGCCTTTAACGGTAGCCAAAACGGAAACTAATAGTTCGGGCAAAGTCGTGGCAAAGCTGACAATTGTTGCGCCGATAATAAATTTGGGGATACCTGATTTTTCGGCAATCCAGCTTGAAGCGTCTACAAACCAGTCGCCTCCTTTAATTATCAGTATCAGTCCCACTATAAACAATACAATTATCCAAAATAACGGCATTTTGCCCCTCCGCACTTATTTTAATTTATGTAAGTATTCACCATTCTATTTGTTTTAAAGGTATTTTGTCTTTTATCAAAATATCTATTTCTTTTGTTAAATCCGTATTTTGAGCAATTTTTTCGGCTTTCTGCTTTACGTACAAGCCGCTGCTTTCCGCTAAAACTTCGCCCTTTTTGTCATAAATTTTTGCCGAAGCCGTAAACGTCCTGCTTTTGTTTAAATCCATTTTGCCTACGGCAAGCAATTGCGTATCCAGCGGAACGGGCTTATTATACCTTACATTAAGATTGCCTGTCACTGCAAAGTTTGTCGGTTCATTCACCCAAAGTGTTCTACCCGCTATTTCGTCAAGCATTGCGCATATTATGCCGCCGTGCGTCCTTTCGGGATAACTCTGATGAATTTGTTTTGTCTCAAAAATACTTATAACGTCTCCCTCTTCTGTTTCGTAAAAGGAGGATAACAGTCCTGCTTTGTTGTCAATACCGCAAATAAAGCAGTCATGGCTGTTGATTTGCTTTTTTGTGATGTTAAATATCATTGTTGTTCCTCAAAAATAAACAAATTTTACTCAACGTCAAAGATAATTATTGTTGAGTATAAAGTTTGCCTTCGATAAACAAGCCGTCACGGTTAATTTCTACCTTCATATAACCTTTTATGGATTTAAAGGTAATTTTGGCTGTGGTTATCTGCTCGTCTGTCAGCGTATAAAAAACTCTTATTGGAGTGCCTTTTGTATCAATGATTTTTATTCCGTCAATACTTGCCGCATCATGACTAATTGCTTTAGTTTTTAGGTAAGAAATAAATTGCTCACGAGTTAATTCAATTCTGCCCTCTGTTGCAACGGTTTGCGGCTCATTATTTTGAATAAAATAAGTAAAAAGATTTTCCACGCCTTGATCAAAATCGCCGTCTCCCATTACACCGTCAAGGATAATGTTGTAATCAAACCATATGGCTGCTTTGTTAGCTTTTTTCATAATTTTTGAAAAAATAGGTATAGAAATTATCGCTAAAATTGCGATTACCGCTAAGACTATTAAAAGTTCAACCAGAGTAAGACCTTTTTTATTCATAAAACGCCGCCTAAGCCAAAAATTCAGTTAGTTTTGCTGTAGCCCTGTAAGCAATACTAACATATTATAAGTTTTGATATGGTTATTGTCAAACTTTTCTCCTTTAATTTTTACAATTTGAAGATTAAAAAAATCAACCAAAATTATATAACATTAAATCAAAACAATAAGCAATATTATAGAAGAATTTTTGCAGAAGTTAATCTAAACAAAATGAAATCCAGTATTTTGCTTTATATAAAAAAATTATAAAACTTTTACTAAGTTTTTATTAATGATTTTGCCAAAGAAAAAATTCTACTTTTTTAGTATTAGTCAGCCATTTGTATCCGGGTAGAGTGCGATCAAATACCGCGATGCACTCCTTTGCATCCTTAGTAGAAAGAAATTCGGCATACCATTTTTCTATTTCAGAGTACAATGCTATAGCATTTTTAAGCTGCTCATACTTGCTTCTGCCCACAAGCTGCATGCCTAAATGTTGAAGAACATGGCTATCCAAAATAGGTTTATCGGGATTTATAGTTGTCAGCATTTTACTTGCAAACGTTGCTTCAATACTCCCGGTTTTTTCAAACATTGTATTTAAAATTGTCTCGAAATTAACCGGTTTAGCTTTAATTGTTTCTAAAAAGTCGTAAAATTTTCTCCTCCAGTCTAGATTTCGGCGAACCTTATAGAAGCCGTTAAACTGGCTCTGAAAAACTACATCCCTCGAAACATCAACAGTTTTTAGCCTCTGCATTATTTTACAGTATTTATTAAGCCCCGTACTGTCAACAAGCCTCTCTTCGATGACTTTTTTTGCATCTATCCTCATGGTAATACTCCTTACAGTATTTTAAGCATTGTAAAACCGGATAAGTAAAAAATACTCGACATATTTTTTTGTCAAAATAAGTTATTATCTTTGGTTAATTTATTTACGTTTTACGCCAAATTTATGAATATTATATCATAAAATTTCAGAAAGTCAACACAATTAAAAAAATAAGATATTTATAATAAGGTTTAAGATACTTCTATCGAGTATATTAATATATTATGATTTTATGCTTTTAAATATGAAATATTCGAATTCATTGATGTTTTGATACAGAATATTAAGAATTGGTGATAATAATGTGGAATTTGTGACTAAATATTGAAATTTTATCCTATAAAAATTGATTACGTTATTACTAAATAATTATACAATAAAAAATTTACTGCGTATTCGCTAAATAAAAAAAATAAAACTCAACAATAATAATAAAGTACGAAAAATAAAATTATTTTTGTGTCATATAATTTACATTATATGCTTAATCATAATGATTCCTAATTTATAAAACGATATTTATTTAATAACCTCATCTATTACGCCGCCGCCTAAACAATTTTCTTCATCATAAAAAACAACGTATTGTCCTGTTGTGACTGCACGCTGAGGCTTGTCAAAGTCTACTTTGACTGTATTGTCTCTATTTATCTTTACTGTAACCTTTTGTTCACTCTGACGGTAGCGGAATTTGGCGGCACAGCTAAAAATATCTGTGGCAGGTTTAAAAGGTATCCAATTGACTTCATTTGAGATAAGTGCACGGCTGTTAAGCACGCTTTCGTCTCCATGACTGACAATAAGGCGGTTTTTTATCAAATCCTTTTCGACAACAAACCAACGCTCTTGGCTGTCGGCAGTGCCGCCCAACCCTAAACCGCGCCTCTGTCCTATTGTATAATACATCAGTCCGTCATGCTCGCCCACCTTTTTGCCGCTGACGTCTACTATGTCTCCTTTTTGCATAGGCAGATAATTTTTTAAAAAGTTTTTGAAGTTGCGTTCGCCAATAAAGCATATGCCTGTGCTGTCCTTTTTGTCGGCTGTGACTAAATCGTTTTGTTCTGCAATATCACGCACTTCCTCTTTAAGCATATCTGAAAGCGGAAAAAGCACTTCCGAAAGTTGATTTTGGTTAAGCTGATTCAAAAAGTATGTTTGATCCTTATTTTGATCTTTGGCTTTTAACAAGAAATGCACGCCGTTTTTGTGCAATATTCCGCAATAGTGACCTGTGGCGATATAATCT
>CALGIK010000164.1 GCA_937915515.1 uncultured Clostridia bacterium | reverse complement strand
ATTGATAATATCAAAAAACTTAAAAAAAATCAAGGAAATTAGACGAAATTATTGAAAAATTATTAGTCTTATGGTAAACTATGTTCATTAAATGAGAGAGGATATTATGGAAGAGTTTTTTTTAAGTACTGACAGCACTGCCGATTTATATTGGGAGGAAGTACAAAAGTTAAATTGCGGATTTTTACCCCTTACCTTAACCATTGAGAAAAACGGTCAAACACGGTTTTTGCCCGATAACTTTAAATCAATGCAGGAGTATGCGGATTTTTTTGAATTGCTTAAAGACAAAAACACAAATATAAGCACTTCAAAAAATAATACCGAAATACATAGGGAATATTTTGAAAAACTTATAAATGAAGGTCACAAGAATATTCTGCATTTTACTATTAGTTACGGCTTAGCCAACACTATCGAAAACGCATACGAAGCGGCGGAAATACTAAAACAAACTTACCCTGATTTTTGTCTTAAGGTGGTGGAGAGCAATACGACAACCGTTCCTCAAGGGATACTTGTCCGTATGGCTGCAAAATACCGTGACGAAGGCAAATCTCTTGAAGAAGCATATAATTTGAGCGAAGAGGCAAAACACAGACTTCAGCATTTTGTTATGGTTGACGATTTATTTCACCTAAAAAAAGGCGGACGTGTTAGCGGGGCGGCTGCAGCCATCGGCACTATGCTTAAAATAAAAGTTGTGCTTACCTTTGACAGAGAAGGCAAATTGAAGGTCATCAAAAAAATCCCCGGCGGCAAACATAAATGTATTAAAAGCATTTTAGACGATGTCGAGAATTTTACATTTGCACAACCCAATTGTTATCCTGTTGTCGTTCATACCGGCAATGAGGAATTTGCCATTGAATTTGCAAAAATAATAGAGGAGCGTTACCACATAAAACCCGAAGTACGCATTATGGGTCCGACAATTGCTTGTCACGTGGGACCGGGTGCTTTGGCTTTTGCCTTTTTAAGCAACGAATTGCGCCCATATTAATAACACAAAACAAAAAGCCGTAAAAATACTTGCGGCTTTTATGTTGCTCAAATATTTTATGTTGTTTAAGTACATTGAATATTTTAGAGAGCAATTAATAATTGAGTTTAATATTATTGATTTTTTGTTTATCAAATTACCTGTAATCTTGATTTATGATAATTTATAGAGCTTTATCTTATTAAGTTACTTTATTACCTTGCAACCCATATAGGGGACTAAACAATCGGGTACTGTGATACTACCGTCGGCGTTTTGATAATTTTCCATAATCGCCGCTACGGTACGTCCTACAGCCAATCCGCTGCCGTTAAGCGTGTGGACATATTTTATTTTGCCGTCATTATCCCTAAAACGAATGTTTCCCCGTCTTGCCTGATACGTTTCAAAATTTGAGCAGGAAGATATTTCCGTATAACGGTTGTAACTGGGCAGCCAAACTTCAATATCATACGTCTTAGCTGACGAAAAGCCAATATCTCCTGTACTTAGTGCGCTTACCCTGTAAGGCAAGTGTAACAGCTGCAAAATGCGTTCGGCGTCTTTTGTTAAAATTTCAAGCTGCTGATAACTTTCCTCCGGACGGACAAACTTAACCAATTCTACCTTATTAAATTGATGCTGGCGTATTAGTCCGCGCGTATCTCTGCCTGCACTGCCTGCTTCCGCTCTGAAACACGCCGTATAAGCGCAATAACTGACAGGCAACTCACTTGCTTCTAAAATTTCGTCACGATGCATATTTGTGACAGGCACTTCAGCTGTTGGCACTAAAAAATAATCGGTATTTTTGAGAGCAAAAGCGTCTTCTTCAAATTTAGGCAATTGTCCCGTTGCCGTCATACTGGCTCGGTTTACAATGTAAGGGGGCAAAACTTCGGTATATCCGTTTTGCGTATGCGTATCAAGCATAAAGGTTATAAGGCTGCGTTCCAACTTAGCGGCTAATCCTTTATAAACGGTAAACCTTGCTCCGCTGATTTTTCCTGCACGCTGCCAATCGAAAAGTTTAAGATTTTCACCCAATGTCCAATGGGGTCTTGCTTCAAAATCAAAAACGGTGGGGGTGCTCCAGCTCCTGACAACTTGATTTTGCTCGTCAGATAATCCGACAGGACAACTGTCATGAGGAATGTTTGGTATAAAAAGCAAAGCTTCTTTTATAGATGCTTCGGCTTTTGACTGCTCACAGTCAAGCTGTTTAATTGTTGCGCCTAGTTGCTGCATATCAGCAATCAAAACGGATGCATCCTTTTTTTCTCTTTTAAGTATAGCAATATTTTCGCTTTCGCTGTTGCGTTTGGCTTTAAGAGTTTCGACTTCGGCAATTATCCTTTTGCGTTGTGCTTCGTATTTTACCGCATCGTCAATATATTGTTCGAAATTTCCGTTTCGGTTAGCTAATCTATCTTTTACTTCTTGCGTGTTTTCCGCTAAATATTTTATATCGAGCATATTCTCCTCCAAACTCGCTTTCACTAATTGTTATATTTTAACATATTTAAAAGCTAAAGGCTACTTTTGCCGCTTAAAATGTTGTCATTTTTTTGTATATTGTATATAATTAAATACATTATAAAAGGTGAATTATGGGACTTAAAGTATTCAACACGTTAACCAGAACAAAAGAGGATTTTGTACCTATTTTTGACAATATCGTACGCATGTATTCCTGCGGACCGACCGTTTACAATTATGCACACATAGGCAATATGCGTGCTTACATTTTTATGGACATTTTGCGCCGCATACTCAGCTACAACGGTTACAAAGTAAAATCCGTTATGAATATCACCGACGTGGGACATTTGCTTTCCGACGCTGACAGCGGCGAAGACAAGATGGAAAAATCAGCGAGGGAACAGCAAAAAACCCCGCGCGAAATTGCCGATACCATTACAAAACAATTTTTCGACGATTTAGCCGCCTTAAATATAGCCCGTCCGACAGTGACACCAAAGGCTACCGACAATATCCCCGAAATGATTGAAATTGTCAAAGCTTTACTAGCTAAAGGATACGCTTACGAAACAGACGACGGCATTTATTTTAATGTGGAAAAATTTGCCGATTACGGAAAGCTGAGCGGCATAAACTTGGAGGAGCAAAAAAGCGGCGCACGTGTCGAGGTCAACGACCAAAAACAGCATCCCGCTGACTTTGCGCTGTGGAAAAAGGCGCAGCCAAATCATATTCAGCAATGGGCTAGCCCTTGGGGTCAAGGTTTTCCCGGTTGGCATATCGAATGCACGGCAATGAGCAACAAATATTTAGGTTCACCTTTTGACATTCATACAGGCGGCATTGACCATATTCCCATACATCACGAAAATGAGATAGCGCAAGCCGAATGCTGGCTGGATAAAAAATGCGTTAATTATTGGATGCACGGCGAGTTTATGCTTTATGACGGCGGCAAAATGAGTAAATCCTTAGGAAACTGCTACCTGTTAAGTCAATTGATTGAAATGGGCTATTCTCCTTTAAATTTTAGGTATTTTTGTTTAAATACTCATTACCGCCAAAAGCTGAATTTCACTTTCGAAAATTTGGCTGCCGCAAAAACGGCTTACAACAGGCTTTTAGAAACGCTTAGACAGCACGCCGAAAGTACCGATAAAACAGATGCAAATACTTTAAAAGCTTTTGACGACGAGTTTAGTGATGCAGTCAACGATGACTTAAACGTTCCTATGGCGTTAGGTATTTTATGGAAGCTGATAAAACTGCCTAAAAGCAGCGATATATACAGCCTTGTTTTAAAATGGGATAAAGTGTTTGGCTTGAGTCTGGATAAACTGCCCGAAAAGAAGGAAGAAAAAATAAATATCCCCGACGAAATTGTTGAACTGGCGCAAGAAAGACTGACTGCCCGCAAAAACAAAGACTGGGCAAAAAGCGACTTGCTTCGTGACACCTTAAACAAAAAAGGCTACGAAATTGTGGATACAAAAGGCGGTTACGAAATAAAGAAACTGTAAGTTTTTTACGGTTAATAAAACAACAGTCTAATTTCAAGTTTAGCATAAATTGTTTACAGTAGTTATGAAGTGGGGTAAATATGGAAGAAGATAAAAAAATAATTGCAAAGCGTGTTGAGGGATTAAAAAGGGTAGCTATCGTAATGAGGATAATAGCCGCTTTCTTTATACTTATTTTGATATTACTTTCTTTAGGCATAGACAGTGATGGCACACCAAACATATTTATGTCTATAACTTTTTTTTCTTTGATAGCCGCTATTGTGCTTACTGTTTATGATTCTATTACACCTAATGTTTTAGCAGATTATCATAACGGTAAAATTAACCTGTATCCGGTCAAGTGGGAATGTATTTCCGTATCGCCGCAAGATATAGAGAGCGTCAATATAGGCAGATACAACAGAAACAGCGATATAGTTTTTAGTCAAAGCGGCAACGTGTTTATAAATTTGCAATCAAAAAAGGATACAGTTATTAGTTTAAACGGCGAAACGCATACAAGTCTTGAAGCCCAAACAATCACCTTGAGATGGGTATTCGATATGGAAAAGGCAAAGCGGCTTATAGAAGCGTTAAAACAAGGTGAAAAATTAAAGGAAAGTGATTTTATAACAGAAACTTTTTTAGAAACAAACGAAAACACTGACTATTGCACGCAAAATGTTTTAACGAAGGAAAAACACGATTACATAGACGAAGACGTTTGTGAGATTAAAATGCCTGGGGATAGTCAATCAGAAGCGTTTAAAAATGAGCAGCAAGATAATTATTACGATAAAAAGTACTGTTGTGATGCTTCCCAATACGGTTATTATGAGGAAAGCAAACAATCAAAAAAAGAAAGAAAGCGCAAAAAAGATTACGACGATTTTACGCCGCATAAAAGATAAATACATATAAACAAATTACAAAAGAAGATTTTTACTATAAACAAAAACTGATTTTATGTTAATTATACTAAATTATATAAAGGAAGGTTATTATGAAAAGAAGAGTTCTTGCAGAACGTTCTTCTGCACTTGTACTATCTACTTTTTTGTTATGGGTGATTACCATATTTTTAGCGGTTTCTTTTTTTTGTTTAGCAATTAACAACTCATTATTTGACTCTGGTAATTTATATATGACAATAGTCTTTCCCCTTATTGTTATAAGTACAATTATTTATACAATATGGTCTGTTAATATCCCTTTAGTTTTGGTTTATTTTTCTGATGGGATGATTTATTTATGTCCAAAGAAAAACAAAACAAAAATCGTTAAGCCTGAAGAGATAAAGTACATATCACAAAAGAATTACAGCGGAAAATCATGGACATATAATTTTGGCATATTAACCGTCCATTTAGCAGAGGAATCAATTAAGTTAAGATGGGTAAGAGATGTTGACGAAGCTCGCCGTTTTATAGAAGAAATTAAGGATGATGCTAAAAATTTGTATTGTAATAAATAAACGCTGGCAGTGAGTAATACACAGCCGTAATTTTATCTTAAAATTGCTTTTTAGCTTTTCTCCCGCATACAATTAATTGAAGGGGGAAAAATATGGTTGACACAGTAAAAAAGCATACTCTTGTTATTGACAACTGCAAAAAGGTCAGTTTAACGGGACTTACGGGAGTTGTCAGTATTTTTGACAAAGAGATTGAGGTCACTACAGAAAATCAGCGTGTAATAATAAGGGGCAACGGACTTAACGCCAATAAACTAAACGTAGAAGACGGAACGCTTGTTGTTGACGGCGATTTTGTAGCTTCCGTTACATATACCGACAAAACAAAAAGACTAACCTTAAAGGGGATGTTTAAATGATAAACAGGGTAAAGGGGCAAGTTTATGTCTTTTTGGCTTTTGTTTGTTGCGGACTCATTTTAGGCATATTGGCAACGGTTTTTTTTAGCGCTAAAATTAA
>CALGIK010000163.1 GCA_937915515.1 uncultured Clostridia bacterium | reverse complement strand
AGCATTATAGTTTCGTCATGGAGAGGAAGGCTTTGATAAATCTCTTCTGTAATAAAGGGTGTGACGGGATGCATAAGTTTAAGGATACCGTCCAAGCAATAAAAGAGCACGCTTGCCGTTGCGGTTTTTTGCTCGTCGCTGCCGTTATTTAATACCGATTTGCTAAATTCGATATACCAGTCGCAAAATTCGCTCCAAACAAAAGAATATATTGCGGCGCAGCTGTTGCCTATCTCGTATTTTTCAAAATTTTTTGTAACTTCCTTAACGCAGTCGTTAAACTCGCACAAAATCCATTTGTCGGCTAAACTTAATTTTAATTGTTTTAATGGCAAAATGGTTTTGTTTTCTAAATTCATCAAAACAAAACGGCTGGCGTTCCACAATTTATTCATAAAATTGCGGTTGGCAATAACCTTAGCCTCGGTATACCTTATGTCTCCTCCCTTAGCTACACCGTTTAACAGACTGAAACGCAAAGTATCGGCGCCCACTTTATTAATGACTTCGAGAGGGTCAACGCCGTTGCCTAAAGACTTACTCATTTTGCGGCCTTGCTCGTCTCTGACTATGCCGTGTATCAAAACGTCCTTAAAGGGTATCTGATTTGTATGCTTGATTGACGAGAATATCATACGAGCCACCCAAAAGAAAATTATATCATAAGCGGTGACGAGTACGTTTGTCGGAAAGAAATAGTTTAAATCGTCTGTTTTGTCGGGATATCCTAAAGTGGAAAAAGGCCAAAGCGCACTCGAAAACCAAGTGTCCAGCACATCCTCGTCCTGAGTTAAGCGGCTGCTTCCGCATTTAGGACAGAGTTTTGGTGTTTCCTCCTCACAGATAACTTCGCCGCAATCGGCGCAATACCAAACAGGGATACGGTGTCCCCACCACAATTGACGGGAGATGCACCAGTCTTTTATGTTTGTCATCCAATTGAAATAGATTTTTTCGAAACGCTTAGGCACAAAACGCAAATCGCCGTTTTTGACGACGTCAACTGCGGGTGCGGCTAACGGCTTTACAGACCATTGTTTGCTGACAATTGGTTCAATAACCGTATTGCAGCGGTAGCACTCTCCTACATTGTGCTTGTAGGCTTCAATTTTTACAAGCTGACCTTTGACGCGCATATCTTCCACAATTTTTTTGCGTGCATCACCTACCGACAAACCTGCATAGTCCTTCCCCGCTCCTTCGTTTAGTGTGCCGTCGTCATTCATAATGGATATAACAGGCAAATTGTGTCTTATACCTACTTCGTAATCGTTGGGGTCGTGAGCTGGCGTAATTTTGACGACTCCGGTACCGAAATCCTTTTCGACATACTTATCGGCGACAACGGGAATTTCCCTATCGGCAAAAGGCACTACAAGCGTTTTGCCTATCATATTTTTGTAGCGAGCGTCGTCAGGGTTAACGGCCACCGCTGTATCGGCTAACATTGTTTCGGGACGGGTTGTAGCAAACGTCAAACTTTCTTTTTTATCCTTAGTAAAATACTTAAAATACCATAAGTTTCCGCTGTGTTCTTTGTAATCCACTTCGGCGTCGCTTATTGCCGTTTTGCATTGGATACACCAATTAATAATACGGTTGCCCTGATAAATCAGTCCTTCCTTATACATTTTAACAAAAACGTGCTTGACCGCTCTGTTTAATTTTTCGTCCATTGTAAAAGCCAAGCGTGTCCAATCACAGCTGACGCCTAAATGCTTTAATTGATTGATTATCCTATTGTTATAAACCTCTGCCCATTCCCATGCGGCTTTTAAAAAGCCATCTCTGCCGACGTCTTTTTTTGTCGTGCCTTCTTTTTTTAATTTTTCCGCAACCTTA
>CALGIK010000162.1 GCA_937915515.1 uncultured Clostridia bacterium | reverse complement strand
GCAATAGCTATACAATTTCGAAAGCAGATGATTTTCAAACGTATCCCGACAAATTTATATTACCTAAAGAACATGACGGTAAGCCCGTAACGGCTGTTGCTGAGTTAGGTTTTAACGGCAATTATGTCAGCACTTTGTTATTTATCCCTTCAAGCATCAAAGTATTAAACAAAAAAGCTTTTTACTCTAATTGTTACAATCAGATAATTTTAGAAGAAGGGGTAACAAATATAGGCGACGAATGTTTCGGTTACTGCGATTTTTTGGAAGAAATTACTTTACCGAGCAGTACATCTGAATTTGGAAAAAACGTGTTTACCTGCTGCCAGAATTTGTCCGAAATTACCGTAGCAGAAGACAACGCAGTATTGTCAGCGGATGAAAATACCTTATACAATAAAGATAAAACGAAAATATTGTGGGTTAGTTCAACGTTAACAGAATATACCATTATTGAAAGCGTAACGGAAATTCCCACAGCTCTTTTTAGAGGTAGCAGAACCTTAAAAAGCGTCACCATTAACGCTGATTTAGAATGGCTGCCGTGCAGTACCTTTATGGAATGCATTAGTCTTACCACCGTTACTATAAACGGCGTAATCGAGAACGTCGCCGGCTTATATGACAACCCCGATGCTATTGATGACCCAAATATGCCCGGTTATGTTGACACATCTAACTATGGGGCATTTATGGTGTGTCAACAACTATCAAGTATATCTTTTCCCGAAGGACTTAAATATATAGGCAAGGCGGCATTTTCGCGCTGCAGCAGTTTAACGGCTATTAATTTGCCTGCTTCCGTCGAAACAATAGCTGATGACGCTTTTTGGACACAGCCGATTTACGGTAAATTGACTACACTTACTCTAACAGGAAACGAAAACGAGAATTTTATTTTAGACAAAAACGCTTGCTTGATACGTAAAGGTACAGCCGAAGAGGGTAATACTGTTATTCTTTGGGCAAATGGCAGCAATATTGCTGACTATGTTGTGCCAAACGGTGTAAAAAACATTGTGCCTGCTGCCTTTATGCGCAGTCCTAACTTAGTTAGCGTTACAATTCCCGAGGGAGTGACGGAAATCCCCGCAGCATGTTTCTTTTATTGTCCAAACTTAACGACAGTAACTTTACCGACTACTTTAACAAAATTTGTCAGCGAGTACGAAATTAAATACGGCGCCCATGACATAAGCGGGTTTAACGGCAGTTTTGAATTATGCGAAGCGTTGAGCACAATTAATTTACAGGATACGGCATTAACGGAAATAGGCGGCCGCGCATTTTACGGATGTGGAATATCTGAAATAAATTTGCCTTCGACAACGATAGAAATTGAGAGCAATGCTTTTTATAATTGCCCAATAGAGAGTTTTGCCGTTGAAACAAACAACCAACAGTTTGCCACTGATTCTAAATCGTTGTATACCGTTGACGGCGTACTATTGTACTTTGCAGTAGCTTATACGCAAATTGCCGAATATTCTGTGCCTGATACAATAAATACTATAAAGGAATATGCTTTCTATCAACACAAATTAACGGAAGTTACTTTGCCAAATAGTGTCACTCTTATCGAACAAGGCGCATTTGAGAGTTTTACCGAAAATTTTGAAGGCGAATATAGCTTAACGTGGTATCAATACACCATTGAATTTTTAGGAGTAAATCCGCCGCAATTAGAGGGATTAAATCCGCTCAGTGCAGAGGTAGACATAAAAGTACCCGAAAACGCTTTTAAAGCATATTACATTGCGTTCTTTGGCATCGGATATGAGGAAATGATTGACGACAGCTTGATAGCAAAAACTACCTTTGTCTTTAACGCTAACGGCGGCACAGCGGTAAACAACATAGTAGACGTATGTATCAAGAGTATGCCTATAACAAATTGGGACGGTGAAGGTCAAAAATACTTCCATGGTTGGTTTACTGATGACGGCGTATGGCAACAAGAAATTTTCATTCCTTATTTTTATGAAGGAGAGGGTAATACCGTCACATTGTATGCTAAATGGGGCGACGAAAAAAGAGAAGACGGCAGCTGCGAACTTTTTGCATTTGAGTTAAGCAGCACAATGCGTCCGATTACCTTAGACAATGGCACGTACTATTTTACCTTTACCGTATCGGGTTTTGGATTATATGATATTCAAGCGACATTGACCTTATTTGATTACATAACCGCTTATACGGTCTATGATCAACAAGGTTTTACCGAACTTCCTTATTTTTACATGGAAGATACTCAGATGAAGTTAACGGTAATAATAACAATTGATGGGTTAGAGCAGCCCACCGAATTTGAGATGGGTATTATTAATCAATTTGCATAAGAAAGTAAATACATTTAATTTGTTTTGCTTAATCATCAAAAAGGACGGAAAACTATCCGTCCTTTTTGATATCGTAACGTATTGCGGATAATTTGATTGGTTTTTCTAAGTGAATAACAAATATTTTTGTTAATCATAAAAAAATTTTTGACAAAAATTAATGCAAAGCAT
>CALGIK010000161.1 GCA_937915515.1 uncultured Clostridia bacterium | reverse complement strand
TGGTAAAATACCGATGGATTTTTTTAATGTAATTATAGGAGGAAAAATGTCGTCGTATAAACATTATGCAAAACAGGCAAAACAAAGGTTAAAAAACGAGTTTTGGGATAAAGTCAAGGAAGAACGTGATTTTTATCGGATACTTGCAAAAAAAGACGGCGTTGCAGCCGAAAGTCTTTTGGTTAAGCAAAAACAGCAGCTGAAGGAAAAAATCTATAATACTAATTTTGAGAGCGACGAGGAGTTTTATTTAACTGTTAAACAGCTATTATCAACAAACGACGTTATCGTTAATCCTATCGGTATGTTAGCCGACAAAAACATTTTAAAAGATATGACAGAAAGTCAAAAACAGGCTTATCTTTTAAAGCTGTCACGACGATATCAGCAAGCTGTCGAAAAATATAACGCTGAAACCGAAACTCATAAAATCGTTTAAAAATTCATATAAAAAAGGACGGGGACTTTAAAAGGCCCCGTCCTTTTAAGCGGCTTGTACGTCTTGCGGCGCCAAATCCAGTTTGTATTTTGTACCGTTTGACAAAATTAATATCAGTCCGTTTTGTCCGTCGCGAGGATAGACTATGTTGACGACTTCATCCAGCTCCATAAAAATCGTTTCTCCGATTTTATACAGATAATCATTGATTGACATAAGCGGTACCTCCTTTCCCTTGATAATGCTATTTTATAACAGATAAACCAATTTAGTCATAGGAGATATTGTCGATTTGACACTACTTTTGTCGAAGCATTCTCTTTTTGCTAAAAAAGTATAAGCTAAAAATATTTTTTCTTAACAAAAAAAAGGAGAACAATTTTATTTTGTTCTCTCTTTTATTTTTTTTAATACATATCGGGACCCATTTGAGGTGCTGCCGCCGGTGTAGGCTCGGGAATATCGGCTACTGCGCCTTCGGTGGTTAAAAGCGTACTGGCTACGCTGGCTGCGTTTTGTATGGCGTATCTGGTGACCTTAGTGGGGTCAATAATACCTTTTTCGACCATATCGCCGTAAACGCCGTTTAATGCATCGTAGCCGTAATTGGGTTTATTGCTGTTTTCGATATTATATACAACTACGCTGCCGTCTACTCCTGAATTATCTGCAATTTGCTTTAACGGTTCCTTAATTGCGTTCAATACAATCAAAGCACCGGTTTTTTCGTCGCCGGACAATTTTTCGATAAGCTTAGTCAAATCATTTATGGCGCTTAATAAAGCTACTCCGCCGCCGGGTACGATACCTTCTTCAACAGCCGCACGAGTAGCGTTTAATGCGTCTTCTATGCGCAGTTTTTTCTCCTTCATTTCAATCTCAGTTGCAGCACCTACACTGATGACAGCTACGCCGCCGGCAAGTTTAGCAAGTCTTTCCTGATATTTTTCCTTATCGTACTCGCTTGTGGTTTCGGCAGTCAATGCTTTAATTTGGCGAATTCTCTTAGAAATTTCGTCCTGTTTGCCTGCGCCTTCAACGATAATGGTATTTTCCTTATCAACTTTTACTTGTTTGGCTTGACCTAACATGGACAGTTTGGCGTCTTTAAGCTCTATTCCCAAATCACTGGTAACAACGGTGCCGCCTGTCAAAATTGCAATATCCTGCAGCATTTCCTTGCGTCTGTCTCCAAAACCGGGAGCTTTTACTGCAACACAGTTGAAGCTGCCGCGCAATTTGTTGAGGATAAGCGTCGTTAAAGCTTCGCCTTCGACGTCTTCGGCAATTATAAGCAGTTTTTTGCCTGTCTTAACTATCTGTTCAAGCAGAGGCAATAATTCCTGAATATTGCTAATCTTTTTGTCTGTTATCAAAATCAATACGTCTTCCAAAACGGCTTCCATTTTTTCCATATTGGTAGCCATATAGGGCGAACAGTATCCTCTGTCAAACTGCATACCTTCTACGATGTTAAGCTCTGTTTTCATGGTTTTGCTTTCTTCAACGGTAATTACGCCGTCGTTTCCTACTTTTTCCATCGCCGTGCTTATAAGTTCACCGATTAAAGGATCGCTTGCGGAAATGCTTGCAACTTGCGCTATGCTGCTTTTGCTGCTGATTGGCTTGCTGATTGATTTTAAACTTTCTACACAAATATCAACGGCTTTGTCGATACCTTTTTTGAGAATAATGGGGATTGCCGCAAGGACCTCCGGCAGACGGAGGGTGAACGGGACGGGGAGCGC
>CALGIK010000160.1 GCA_937915515.1 uncultured Clostridia bacterium | reverse complement strand
AGTAGCGGATGTAGAAGCTATTTCAGTTGCTAGTGTAGAAGCTCAATGTGAGGAAGTAAAAACATTAGCTGAGGAATTAGCTGATGCTAAAGCGATCAGAATTAATGAACTAAATACTTTGCAAGGTACTTATACTGAAGCAAATTATAGTCCTGAAAATTGGTCTACATTGACAGACTACATAAATACTGCAATAGGTAATGTAGAAGCTTGCACAACAGTAGCACAAGTAGAAGCTATTACAGTTACTAGTGTAGAAGCTCAATGTGACGCTGTTCCAACTATCTAAGAATTAATTAAATAGTTTAACTATTTACCCTCTTTATCTATCCCACAAAATTTATTATAAAATCTACAAAAATAACGGGGCAGTTGCCCCGTTATTTTTGTAGCTGCTGTTTCTGAACACTTTTACTGTGTTGTATCTGTATTCGTAAAGTTAATTTATATTTTTTAGGCAAAGTGGTATACATAGCGTTATAATTTTTAAGTACATTTTAAAATAAGAATATTTGCTGCACAAAAAGGTATATAATTACACATATTAATTGTGTATGTAAATAAGTTAACACATATTTTAAGCTGTACATATATTCTCATTTATGGTAAAATATAAAAACAGGTGTAAAATGTTAGAATTAAAGGACATTGTAAAAAAGTATATTGTTAGTAATACCGCAACGGAAGCGGCACTCAAAGGGGTTACGCTGTCTTTTCGCAAAAATGAATTTGTCGCCGTTTTAGGACCGTCGGGCTGCGGCAAAACAACTTTGCTTAATATTATCGGCGGGCTTGATCACGCTACAAAGGGCGATTTAGTCATTGACGGTATAAGCACAAAAAGATTCCGTGACAGGGATTGGGACGTTTACCGCAACAGGCGAATAGGCTTTGTTTTTCAGAGTTATAATCTTATTCCGCATTTGTCGGTGCGTGAAAACGTCGAAATTGCGCTTGTAGTCAGCGGCAAATCAAAAACAGAACGCCGTGAAAGGGCGCAAACGGTTTTAACAAGAGTCGGTTTAGCCGACCAGATGAATAAACGCCCTAATCAGTTGTCGGGCGGACAGATGCAAAGAGTAAGTATTGCGCGCGCACTTGTAAACAATCCGGAGATAATCTTAGCGGACGAACCTACGGGCGCATTGGACAGCGCAACAAGCATACAGGTTATGGATTTGTTGGCGGAAGTAGCTAAGGAGCGACTTGTTATACTTGTCACTCACAATGGTGATATTGCTCAAAAATATGCTAACCGCACAATAAGGCTGTTGGACGGCAACGTAATCAGCGACTCCAATCCTTATTTTGTGGAGGAGGAAAGGATTGAGTCGGATATTTTTTACGCCGAGCAAGCCTTTATCAGAGAAAAAGCAGAAAAAGATAGGGAAATTTTTAAATCAAAAAACAATGACAAGGCAATCGATATAAACGGAAGCGAAAATAATATCGATATGCCAAAAACTGAAAATATTGATACCGAAAAAAACAAAGAGGTTTATCTTTGTTATGACGATATGCAAAATTCGTCACATAAAAAAGAGCATAAAAGTAAAAAGCCGCACACACGCATGGGATTTTGGACGGCGCTTTCGCTTAGTTTTAAAAACTTATTGACAAAAAAGCTGCGCACCTTTTTGACCTCTTTTGCGGGCAGTATAGGTATTATCGGCATTGCGCTTGTCTTAGGTTTGTCGGGAGGATTTGGCAATTATATCAAGAAAATGCAAGTGGATACGATGAGCAGTTATCCGCTTACAATTTCTAAAAACGGCATTAATGTTGACAATATCATGTCTATGGAAAGGCAAAAGACGGGAAAAAAGTTTACCGACGAGCAAAAGGTGTATTTGCAAAAGGTTTTAGAAAAAATGAACAGCTTGCGCAAAAAGAATACTATTACCAAGCAGTACATTGACGAAGTTATAAAACCGATAGAGCAAAACAGACAGCTTTGTTACGGTGTTTCTTACGATTTTGATATGGAAATAAACGCATATTCTAATGCCGTGATAAACAATATTTATCATAGCAAAATAAGCAATTCGGCTTTGATACAGCTGATAGACAACAACGAATATTTGCTGAATCAATATGATGTTTTAAGGGGCAATCTGCCGTCTGCTTATGACGAAGCCGTTATTGTCGTTGACCAATACAATAGGATAACCGACATAAATGCACAATTGTTGGGTTTAAACGCACAAGCCGACGAATTGAGCTTTGACGAGATTATGAAATTGACGTTTAGGGTAGTTACAAATCACGATTTATATGTTTTTGACGGAACAAGATACTCAAAGAGCGAAATACGGTACAACGATATCAGCTTGTTGAACAGCTCAATCTTTAACAAAGCAACAGAACAAGGCCATTATGGGTTTGACGTCAAAATTGTAGGCATTTTGCGCCCCAACCGTGATACCACAACGGGTTTTATGTCTTCTTCGGCTGTCGGCTATACGGATAAACTTAAAAAACATCTTATAAGTTTAGAACAAAATGAAGAGACACGAAGCGAAGTAGCCGGAGCGCAGGCGGCAAACACAACAACAAATGTGTTAAGTGGGGGTCCTTTTGATCAAACAAAAACCTTTAACGACAACGCTAAATTTTTGGGTTTGGACGATACCCCCACTTCAATAAATATTTATCCCGTCAGTTTTGATGCTAAGGACACCATAAAGGCACAGCTTGATGCTTATAACGAAGGAAAGGAAGAAGAAAATCAAATCATTTACACAGATATGATGCAGCTTTTTGTAACCATCTTAAACAGCATGGTCAACGGAATAACTTATGTTTTGTTGGCTTTGACTGCTGTTTCTTTAATCGTCAGCAGCGTTATGATAGGAATAATAACCTATGTGTCGGTGTTAGAGCGCACCAAAGAGATAGGTATTTTACGAAGTATCGGCGCAAGAAAAATAGATATATCAAGAGTATTCAATGCCGAAACTCTTATTATAGGTTTTGTTGCGGGCGTACTGGGTGTGGGCATTGCATATCTGTTAGGTATACCTATAAACATTTTATTGTTGCGCTTAGTTGATATAAGAAACATTGTTGCAATTAATCCTGTTTCTGCTTTAGCGTTAATTTTAATAAGTATGACATTGACGCTTATAGCAGGACTTGTGCCAAGCAGAATTGCCGCTAAACGTGATCCGGTAATTGCGTTAAGGACAGAATAGCAGTTGCTTTTAAAAGTATATATACAAAAAACTTGACTAACAAAAATAAAAGTAGTAAAATTTAAACAATTGAAAATACTCTATCGAGAGTGTCGGAGGGAACGGACCCTGTGAAGACACAGCAACCTATTGCGTAAGCAGTTTTGGTGCTAAATTCCGCTACACGGCAAGTTGCCGTGCTGGGCAGATAGGGGCAAGATAATTTTTTGTCCCGCTATCAATGCGGGATTTTTATTTATAAAAAAACAGCGTAAATAAAAAGATTAAAAGGAGAAAAATGAACAACGAGAGAAGATTTTTTACAAGCGAAAGTGTGACAGAAGGTCACCCGGACAAAATGTGCGACCAAATTAGCGATGCAATTTTAGACAGTATTATCGAAAAGGACAAAAATGCGCGTGTGGCGTGTGAGGTTATGTGTTTTACGGGCACTGTTTTGGTTGCGGGCGAAATAACAACAAATTGCTATGTAGACATACCCAGTATTGTCAGAAAAACCGTAATAGATATAGGTTATACGAGGGCAAAGTTCGGTTTTGACGGCAACACCTGCGCTGTGCTCACAAGCATTAACGAGCAGAGCAAGGATATTGCTGTTGGTGTCAACAGCAGCAAGGAATTTAAAAAGAGCGGCGACGAAAATGACAGGTTGGGAGCAGGCGACCAAGGTATGATGTTTGGGTATGCGTGCGATGAAACGCCCGAACTTATGCCCTTAGCGCATAGTTTAGCAAACAAAATATGCAAAAGGATAGCGCAGGCACGTAAAAATGGAGAAATAAGCTATCTTCGCCCCGACGGCAAGGCTCAAGTTACCGTAGAATATCAAGACGATAAGCCGATTAGAGTGGACACTGTGGTAGTATCGGTTCAGCATGCGCCAAAAACCGATATGATTTTGTTGGAAAATGATATTAAATCGCTTATAAAAGAGGTTGTACCTGAGTTTTTACTGGACGAAAAAACTAATTATTATATTAATCCTACGGGTAGTTTTGTAATCGGAGGTCCTATGGGTGATACGGGGCTTACCGGTCGAAAGATT
>CALGIK010000159.1 GCA_937915515.1 uncultured Clostridia bacterium | reverse complement strand
ATTAAACTGTCCACAAAGTTATCTGTAATAAAAATAGCAAGTATAAAAATAACCCCATAAGCTATTATCAAAATTGTGGACAGTTTAATGTTGAAATTTATTTTTATATAAAAGACAATCAGCATTATGCCTACGCCTACAGATATGGTGACCAATAACAGCAAAGATGGTATGGTATTAAGCTGCTCGGCAAGCACTTGCAAATCAGGTTCCGATATACTGATAAGAAAACCCAGAGCAAAAACAACAAGTATCATTATCCAAGGCTTTTTGCCTTTTGATATTCTTTCCCCCATGCTCTCTCCGATAGGCATCAAAGAAATATCTACTCCTAAAGTAAAAAAACTCATCCCTATAACAATTAAAATTGCCGAAATAATAAAAGCTATTATTGTTTGATTGTCGAAATCAATGAGAGTAAAACTCAATATTAAGACAATGAATACGATGGGAAAAACGGCAAAGAATGATTCCTTAAACTTTATGAATAAATTTTTAAACAAGTGGCACGCTCCAAATTAATTATAGTAAAATAAATTTATTAAATACAGTATAACAATTTTATTTAACAAAAGTAAAGCGTTTTGACGGCTTATATGCTGTTTAAGAATAATCGCATAATTTGTAATACATTAAAAAAAGCCATTTATTGTTAAATGACTTTTTATAAAAAAATTAATCTTTTTTAACTAAGCGCTACGTCAAGTATCATCATCACCATAAATCCGATAAGGACGCCCCAAGCTCCTAAATGCGGATTTTCGGCAATTTTTGTATCGGGTATAAGCTCTTCGGCTACGACAAAAATCATTGCGCCTGCGGCAAATGCTAAAAGCCAAGGCTGCAAGACCGCAACAAAAGCAGCAAGAAAATAACCTAAGAGCGCAAATATCGGTTCCACTGCGCCGCTAACCGTTCCATAAAAAAAAGCTTTAGTTTTGTTGCCGGTAATTCTTAAAAAAGGCAAAGATATTGCCGCACCTTCGGGGATATTTTGAATTCCGATACCAAAAGCTAATCCAAAAGCATTCATAAAGGCATCGTTTTTTCCCAACGCAGCAGCCATTCCGAAAGCAAATCCCACAGCTAAACCCTCAGGAATATTGTGTAAGGTGACAGCCAAAAATAGTTTAAAATGTTTTTGATATTCTATTTGATTTTTCGTTTCTTGCATCAAGGAGCCTTTTACAATACTGTCTAAAAAAATCAAAAAAAATCCGCCTATAATTATGCCGGCAGCCGCAGGCAGCCATTGCAATTTTCCGTAGTTTACCGAAGCCTCAATAGAAGGAAGTAAAAGTGACCAAATTGATGCCGCTATCATTATGCCCGACGCTAATCCTAACAAAAAAGTATTTGTTTTGCTTGATATTTCTTTTTTAAAAAAATAAACCGTTGCTGCTCCGAGGGTCGTCATAATAAAAATAAAACTAATCCCTGAAATAGTTATCCAAGTGCTGTTCATAATTCTCCATCTGTACGATATTTATAATTCTCTACATTAAAGAATGTATGAAAATATTGGTAAAACTGCTAATAATTTAGAATTTTAAATCAAATTTAACAATTTCCATTTGTTTTGTGGCAATTTTATCGCAAAAATCGGCGTCGTGTTCGACAAAAACCATTGAGGCAGTGCATTCCGTAAGCATTTCCTGTATTTGTTCGCGCGTAATAATATCAATGTAGTTAAGCGGTTCATCCCAAACAAACAAGTCTGCTTTAATGCATAGGCTTTTAGCTAACAAAACTTTCTTTTTTTGTCCCTGACTGAATGTATTTATGTCATTGTCAAATTGACAGCGCTTAAATCCCATTTTAATAAGCAACGCAAAAAACAGTGCGTCGTCAATCTCGTTTGTGCCGCAAAACTCCCTTAAATTTCCCTTTAAAAACGAAGTATCCTGCGGTACATAAGCAATATTAAGTTTTTGAGCTCCCTCGACTATGCCAATAAAGGGCACTTCGTTTAAAATTGCCTTTAAAACGCTTGTTTTGCCACTGCCGTTTTTGCCGAGCAGGCACAGTCTGTCCCCTCTGTTTATCTCAAAACTTATTGATCTGTTTACCTGCCTGTTTCCGTATTTTATTATTAAATCCTTTACCGCCAACAGCCTTTGGCGAGTATTTGCGCTTTCTATTTTTAATTGCGACGCATAGTCGATATTTTTTAACAGTTGGGATTTTTGACTTATATCTTTGTTAATTCTTTTTTCATTTGCCTTTGCTCTTTTGTTCAGCTTGGCGGCCTTTGCGCCGATATAACCTCTGTCGGGACGAAGACCGCTCTTATCATCCTTACCGCAGTATTTTGTTTTTTCGGTGAGGTCCGCCCAATCCGATGTGCGTTTTGATGCTTGCGTAAGCTGTTCTATGCTTTTTTTAAGTTTTTCGTTTTGCTTGTATTCGTATTCGTCCTGTCTCTCTTTATTAACTAAAAAAGTACTGTAATTGCCGCTGTTAACCGAAATACTGCTTTTATTAATGCTCAATGTATGGTCTATACTGTTGTCCAAAAACCTTTTATCGTGAGACACTAATATAAACGACCTTTTTTTAGCCAAATAAGCGCTTAATACTTCCCTACCATGCCTGTCAAGATGGTTTGTAGGCTCGTCAATCAACAAAAACGCCTTTTCTTTACTAAAAAGCACACTTATTAAAATTTTTGTTTGCTCGCCGTTAGAAAACAAACATAACGGTTTATCCCAATCGAAAGCCTTTATATCTAAAAGGTTTAAGTCTTTTTCTATCTGCCATTCTTCATATAAGGGATTAATTTGGCTGATTATTTTTTTAACGGGCAGTTTATTGTCTCTTATTGCATAAGGAAAATATTCACAGGTTACGCTTTTACTTATTTCTCCTTTATATTCATATTGTCCTAAAAGCAGCTTAAGTAAAGTAGTTTTGCCCTTGCCGTTTCTGCCTGTTAAACCTAACTTCCAATCGCTGTCGATATTAAAGCTAACATTTTCAAAAACATTTTCGGTACCGCCGAGATAACAGAAAGTCAGATTTTTTATACTTATTAAAGACATATTTTTTCTCCCAAAAAAAAGAAAAGCCGCAAGACATAACTTACGGCTTAAGTAATTATATCGTTTTTGATTCTTATTAAGTTTTGGCGTTATTCTTTTTCATTTTAATTTTCCTGATTTTATTATAACCATATTTACCGTTATATGTCAAGTGCAAATTGGTTTTATCTTTATAAACAAATAACAATTAACAATAAAAAAACATAGTATGTTTAATGGAAACAACTATGAAAAAAATCAGTTTGTGTATGATTGTCAAAAACGAAAGTGATACCTTACGACGCTGTTTAAACAGCATCAAGGAAGCCGTGGACGAAATAATTATCGTTGACACCGGTTCTGTAGACGATACAAAAAGTATTGCTCTTGAGTTTACCGACAAAGTATACGATTTTGATTGGATAAACGATTTTTCGGCTGCACGTAACTTTTCCTTTAGTAAAGCAAATTGCGATTTTATCATGTGGCTTGATGCGGATGATGTCGTTTCCGCGGAAAACGTTAAAAAGCTGATAAAACTTAAAAAAACTTTAAAGCCTGATATTGCAGTTGTTTATATGCCCTATGCGATAAGCTTTGACACAGAAGAAAAACCTACCTTTACCTATTTTAGAGAGCGGCTTGTAATAAAGGCAAATAATCCTGTTTGGGTCGAACCAATCCATGAAGTTATCAGTATTGACGGAAAAACTTTTTATTGTGATATCGTAATTGAACATCGCAAGAAAAAGCCTAATGCAATTGACAGAAATCTCAAAATATTTGAAAGCTATATCTCTCAAGGCAAAACGCTGTCAATCAGATTAACTTTTTATTATGCAAGAGAGCTGATGTACAATAATAGGACAGAGGCTGCAATAACAGTTTTTGAATATTTTTTAGATTCTAAAAAAGGCTGGCACGAAAACTGCATTAACGCTTGCATAGATTTATCATATTGTTACCAAAAGCTTTTTGATAACGAAAAAGCGCTTCTAGCGGCGATACGAGGATTAAGATATGCCTCAAACAGAGCAGAAATATTTTGCCGCATAGGCGAATTATTTTTAGAGGCGAACAAACTCGATGAAGCGCTTTTTTGGTATCAGCAAGCATATAAAACAAAAAAGCCAATATCTTCGCTTGGTTTTATAGAAACCGATTACTATGGTTTTATACCCGCTATGCAATTGTGTCTAATTTATTTTAAAAAAGGT
>CALGIK010000158.1 GCA_937915515.1 uncultured Clostridia bacterium | reverse complement strand
CTGACAATGATGTGCGTAGTAACGCTGATTGTGGAGCCCTGGTTTAATAAAAAAACTTTTTTTAATATAATTGCTTTTATTGTACCGATTGTTTATGCAATAAATTTGATTTATTTTAAAACAAACGTATTAGCATTTATAGGATTAACGGAAGATACAGGGTTAAATGTACGCGAAATTGAGTTTGGAATCGAATGTATATTGGCAATTTCAATAGGCTTAAACTACTTGGCGCGAAAAATAATAACAAAAGATTTTACATACGGAATGAGACAAGTTTGGCAAACAGCGTTAACTGCGCTTGTGTTGGTCTTTTTGACCATGCCTTGTTCGACTTTATACAATTTATTTGGCGGAAAACTCCCTTGTCCTAAAGATTTTGTCTATACTCATAAAATACTGCTTATATGGGTGGTAGTGCTCATAGTGGGTATTTATTTCTTGTACCGCAAAAAAAGTTATAAGGATAAATACTCTTTATTGACTATCGGAGCCATTATTACTTTTATTCAATTTTTCTCGTATTATGCGGTACCTTTCGGCGTAGGAGATTTACCGCTGCACTTGTGCCATACCGCCGTTATTTTAATGCTCTTCAGTTTTATTTTTAAAATAAAAAGTGTTTTTTATTTTAACTATTTTGTCAATGTTTTAGGTGCAATTGTAGCTTTGCTCCTGCCTGATAACTCAGCGGCTTTTACAATGGAAATGACTTTCCATTTTTGGTTTGAGCATATTGCTTTGGTAGTAATACCTATTTTGGCGGTGGCTTTAGGGGTTTTTCCCCGTCCCAATATGAAGTCTATTGTCAGTTGCCTGCTTGTATTCACCGGATACTTTTTGGTAGTTGCTTTTTTAAATTCATGGTTAGTTAATTATGACGCCAATGTAAATTACTTTTTTATGAACAGCGACAAGCTGGTCAATATGTTTACCTGGACATACAAAATAAAATACGATAATATTTTAGTGCTTACTAAGGGGGATTTAAAATTCACGCTTTATCCGCTTTTTTGGGCGCTTATGTACGGGGGGTTTATTATCCTTGTTTTAGCGCAGTGGGCGGTATATTTTGCTTCTTACAGGATTGCTGATGATTATCACAAATTGCTCTTGATTAAAAAAATGAAGGGGTTTAAAATGTTTAATATTAAAAAACTGACGGAAAAACAAAAAAACGTCAAGCCGATGTACCCATCGGACAACGGATTGATAAGAATATCACATTTTACAAAAATTTACGAAGGCAGCAGCGTTAAAGCCGTTGACGATTTTTCGCTTACCGTTAAGGGCGGCGAAGTATACGGCTTTTTGGGTCACAACGGTGCAGGCAAAAGCACGACAATAAAATCGTTGGTGGGTATACAAACTATCACAGACGGCGTTATGTCGGTTTGCGGTTTTGACGTGGCTAAACAGCCGGTTGAAGCAAAACGAAACATCGGCTATGTATCCGATAATCACGCCGTTTACGAAAAATTGACGGGAAGGGAATACATAAATTATGTTGCCGATTTGTATTTAGTACCCGAAAAAGAGCGAAATGAACGTTTTAACAGATATGTAACAATGTTTAACTTAACGGACGCTATAGATAAGGAGATTAAAGGATATTCGCACGGTATGAAGCAAAAGATTGTAGTAATTGCTTCGCTTATGCACGATCCCAAAATTTGGGTGTTGGACGAGCCGCTTACGGGACTTGACCCCACCAGTTCGTTTCAGATAAAGGAGTGTATGCGCGAGCATGCTAACCGCGGCAATATTGTATTTTTCTCCTCTCACGTTATCGAAGTAGTCGAAAAAATTTGCGACAAAATCTGTATAATAGGTCACGGCAAGCTTATCGGCGAATGGAATATAAAACAACTTAACGAGGAAGGTATCACGCTTGAGGAATTGTATATGAAATACGTTTCCACTCAAAATTTAGTGACGGCAACCGATACTTTAACGTAAAATAAGGTAAAGATATGACGCTGTTTAGGATATTTACCCTTGTTGCTTTGCAAAGGGGACGAAAACTTAATTATAGACAAAGTATAAACAAAATTTTGTCGTTTTTAGCCATAAGGTTTGGCATATTATGTGCTATTACTGCAGGGTTTTTTGGTGTATTCATTATTTTTAAATCCTTCTTTGCCATACCTTTGACTCGTTTTATGCTTACCTTTTTGCTGCTGTTTACACAAATTTTAAGCATTGTTTCTTGTACGCTTTCGCTTAACGGAAGTATGTACGGCAGTAAGGATAATGCTATATTGCTGTCTTTTCCTGTAGAGTACGAAGAGGTATATTTAAGCAAGCTGGTTGTGGCTTATCTAAACGAATTTGGCAGAAACCTTTATTTTATAGTGCCTGTTACTTTGGCTTTTGGCTTTATAACGGCACAAAGTCTATGGTATTTTGCCGCTGTGTTAATAATTACCTTCGTTTTGCCGCTTTTGGCTGTTTTGTTAGGCGCACTGATTAGTATACCTGTCAAATTTATTGCGGCATTTTTAAAGAAAGCGAGATTTATTTATGTTTTAATTACGGCGGCTATTGCTGTCCTGCTTTTATTCGGCATAAATGCCGTATTAAAAAACTTGCCCGACCCGTTGAGAATTTTAGCGCTGTATTTTACAGTTATTGGGAATATCGGCGTTTTTCTGTCAAAAGTGTCAAATTACGCATTATTTTACCAATGGATAAGTGATATACTTTTTTCTAACAACTTATGGTTAAACCTCGGCTTGGTGTTGTTGCTTATTGTCGGATTAATGGCACTCAATTACCTTTTGTCACGTCCGCTGTTTTTTAAAATGGCATCTAAGACAGCTGAGCACAGCGTGCAAAAAGTACATAAACACAAAAAAAGCGGTAAGGAAAGCACTTATTTTGCATTTTTAAAAAAGGAAGCAATTTTAGCAGTACGCACAGCAGAAACATTTTTGCAGGACTATCTCTTGATTTTCTGTATGCCTTTTGTCCTATATTTTGTAAACGGCTTTTTTAGAGCTATTGATTTGTCGCCAAGGGGCGAATCAATTGCTCTTGCTATAAACATAATGATTTCGCTCACTATGATAACGTCAAGCAATACCGGTTCGGCTACGGCGCTTTCGAGAGAGGGGAGCGAGTTTGTATTGCTCAAAACCGCGCCTGCAAAAACTTATTTGGTGACTTGGGCAAAAATTACTATCAACATTGCCGTATCGATAATTTTGATAATAATAAGCTTGATAATCATCGGCTTTACGGGTGTTATTGGCTGGGATAGTATTATCTTTTGCTTTATAGCTTTTGTGCTTATCGATATAGGACACATTTTTTGGTCTTTTCAATTGGACATTCGAAACCCTTCCATGCGCGAATACGCTGCTATGGGTCATAATGTTAATAACAACAAAAATGCAAACAACGCCGTAACTTACGGATTTGTTATAGCTTTGCTCTCGGGCGTGCTGGTATTTGGGTATAGCTTTTTTAGAGGCAAAGTAATTGCATATATCGTTTTGATAGCTATCTCTCTTGTTTTTGCATTTGTTAGAGCCTATCTCTTTGATTTAAATCTCAAATGTTATTTTGAGGATATGGAGTATTGATATGAGCAAAAAAGTAATTGCCGTATTGGTTTTGGTAATTGCCGTTGTCGGTATATTATCAGTCGGAATTTTAGGCGCAAACGCCGTTACGGACGGCGACGTTTTGGCAAGCGACCTATATTTTGAGGGCGAAGGACTGGTAGACTTTACTACGTCAAACGGCACCTTCAAAAAAATGGAAATTCCTAATTTTGACAATAATGCCGAAGCCGTTATTAATTTGCTTAAGTATATTGTGTTGGTAGGCGATGCCCAAAACAATATTCAGCCTACTAAGGGTATTGATACTTTAAGCAAAAGCATTGTAGTTTCGTCTGCGGATAAGGATAAAGTGTCTTTGATAAATTTCAACTTAGTATTTACTGCTAAGGTAAATGTCAAGGTTGTCATTAAAACAAGTGACGGGAGCAATAAAACGGCTATTTTGTATGTCCGTAACGACCCTTTAGGTGAGGAACCTATAATAGTTCCCGATTTATAATATTTTTGCTTGGGTTTTTAAAAAAATGATGTTAGCTGTTTAAATGCCTTAAAAAGAAGAAAAAATTACCGAAATATTCGGATTACATAGATAAAAAAATAAAAGTTGTTAACTTTTTATAGTTAAAAAGGAGTTAAGTGTGAGAAGTAATAATAAGTTTTTTATCGCTGTACTGCTCGTAGTTTTACTATGTATAGCGCTTGCCTTTTCCGCATGCGGAGGGGTAGAACTTAAAGTGCGTCTGTATTTGACAACCGAGAGTACAACGGTGTACAACACTTTATTGGTTGGCGAAGACGGAAAGGTGACCTTGCCGAGTGAACCGAATAGAGAAGGTTATAAATTTAACGGTTGGTATAAAGATAAAGCTTTGACTCAGCCTTTTGAGACTGACATCTTAATCAAAAACAATATCGACCTTTATGCAAGTTGGAGCAAGCTGCCGGACAAGCCCACAGCGTTGACTTACAACGAGATATCAAAACAAATAACGTGGGAAGCAGTAATAGGTGCAACCGGTTACGAGTTAAAGATAATCAGAAACGGAACGGAAAACATTGTTTCCTTGGCAAGCGGAGTAACCGCATATGATGTTGACGAGCCGGGAGTATATAAAATTTACATACAATCAGTAAAAACGGCAAACGAAACAGTGGACAAGTCGGGTTGGAGCGAGCTTTTTAACTTTACAATTGCCGCGCCCGAATATTTTGTTGCATTTAAAGACGGTATTTATACAATTACCAGCGTAAAAATTATTGACGGCAAAGTTGCTTTGCCCCAAACGCCTATTGATCCAAAAGGCGACAAAGTATTTGCCGGCTGGTTTGTAGATCAGGCTTGCACAGAAACTTTTGACGAAAACGATGTTGATGAGACAGGCAACATTACCGTTTATGCAAAATGGAACTATAAACCCGCTACGCCGACAGCGCCGGATGTCACTTATGTTTCTGCAAAAATAAGCGGTACGCAAAAACTTATATTGGCAGATGATACTCAAAA
>CALGIK010000157.1 GCA_937915515.1 uncultured Clostridia bacterium | reverse complement strand
GACAGCCTTACGTTATTGGCGCTTTTAAAGGCTTACGCACGCTTTAGCCCGCATAAATTTGATTTGCTTGCTATATCGATAGATATGGGATTTGTGCCTGACGCATATGAGGAGATAAATCAATGGTGCAAAGAAAACAATATCGAATACTTGATAGAAAAAACCGATATAGCACAAATTTTATTTGATATCCGAAAAGAAAAAAACCCTTGCAGTCTTTGCAGTAAACTCAGGCGCGGCGCGCTTAACAGCATTGCAAATAAGAATAATTACAACAAATTAGCTTTGGGACATCACCGTGACGACGTTATGGAAACTTTCTTGCTGAGTATGATTTTTGAAGGCAGATTAAGCACGTTTGCTCCAAAAAGTTTTATGAGCCGCAGTAAAATTTCCCTTATTCGCCCTCTGATTTATATAAAGGAAAGCGACATAAGAGCTTATGCCAGAGACGAAAAACTTCCCATTTTAACAAACCCCTGTCCTGCCGACAAGCATACTCAAAGACAATATATGAAAGAGTTGCTGACAAAAATAAATGACGATATCCCCTTAAGCAAAGACCGGATTTTTTCGGCAATCAGTCACACTGAAAGATACAACCTTTGGAACGATATAGAAGCAAAATTAACAGACGATAAGGAAGTTTAATAAAGTAATTACCGCTAACATTATACGTTTAGCGGTAAACTAACACTTGACGTGTTTTAAACATATTAAAAAGAATTTAAAACTAACAGTAAGTTCTTCTTAATTTGTATTTGTTTCGGGTAGCTATACCTCCTCTTATGTGTCTTTCGCTTAAATTGATATTGGTTTTTTTGCGTACGTTTTCGTAACGTATTCTGTCAATCTCCCAAAGTCTTTCGCTCATGTCCTTATGCGCCGTACTTTTTGAAACGGCAAATATCTTTGCAGCAAAACGCAGTGTGCATCCTGTATTGATTATGTAATCGGCGATATGTATTACCCTATCCATTATATAACTTTTCAATTTATCTTGCCCTCCAAATGTACCGTATATATTTTTATTAAACGCAAAGCACAAAAATGACATAATAAGCGTTTAAAAACAAAAATTGCGACAAAAATAATTTTGGAGGTTTTATTATGAAATTATCAGAAAGCAATACAATGGTAAATCTTGCTACGGCATTTGCAAGCGAATGTCAAGAAGGAGCTAAATATCAGTTTTTACAAATAAAGGCTGAGGCTGAAGGTTATGAAAATATAGGAAAAATATGTCAGGAGCATTCAACCAACGAGATGACGCATGCACGCATATTTTATGATTACATTACCAATGACGGTAAGGATTGCGTGTCAAATATCGATATAAGCGCAGGATATCCTTTTAAAAGCGGTACTTTAATTCAAACTTTAAAACTTGTTTCCGGTGACGAGTTAAACCAAGCGACGGTTATTTACCCTAATTTTGCACAAATAGCAAAAGATGAAGGCTTTGAGGAAATAGGAAAAAAGTTTGAGCTTATTGCCGAAGTGGAAAGATCACATTACCTCACTCTCGAACAGCTTTATGCTAAATTGGAAAAAGACTGTTTATATAACAGCGAAAAAGCCATACAATGGAAATGTACGGAATGCGGACACGAGGACACCAAAAAAACTCCTTGGCAAATTTGCCCAATTTGTCGGGCAAAACAAGGCGATATAAAAATCCCTTTACAATTTTAAAATGATGGGATTAAAAGCGGCGAGGTTTCACCCTACTTTACCGCTTTTTTCTTATTTATTTTTACTCACAGCAATTCGCCGTATTTTTAACATAAATCTTTTTCAACACCGTTATTAAACCATGTATGCAAGTAGAGTCGTAATAATAATACCTGCAAGCGTAGTAACCATAGGCGACAATGCTTTCCGCAACAACGGCTCGATGCAGTCATTACAAATTGCCGACGGCAGTCAGCTCAATACTATCGGGGAGAATGCCTCTCCACAAGCCTATCTCTCATCTTAATTAAAATGCTATTCGTTAAGTCAAATACCACCGGCTCAAACGATGGTACTTGACTTATAATTCGTTTATCCGCGCCAATAGCTTTTGTTTTAATTCTTCGAAGTTTACTAATTTTTGTTTTTCCTCTTCAATTAACTGCGCCGGGGCTTTTGCCAAAAAACCTTGGTTGTTCAATTTGTTTTTGGCACGGCTGATTTCGCTCTCAATATTTGAAAGTTCTTTTTGAATACGCTCTTTTTCCTTACCAAAATCAACCAAATCGCCCATAGGTATTTGCGCTTCGCCCGCTTCCGTTATGACGGAAACGATTTTTTGCTCTTTATCAAAAGCCTTTACAAAAACAACTTCCGCATTTGCCAATTTGCCGATATATGCTTGTGCGCTTAAAATATCCGCAAACTTTTCGTCAGCTTTAAAATATAACGTGATTGTTTTGCTCGGAATAACGTTTAACTCTGCTCTCGTATTACGCACTT
>CALGIK010000156.1 GCA_937915515.1 uncultured Clostridia bacterium | reverse complement strand
TATAAACTTTTTATAGCCCGCTCCGTATTGAAGGCATTTTGAAACACGAGATAAAGTGGCAGAACTTATATCGGTTTTTTCGATAACCTCGACATAAGTATTGCCTTCGCTAAGTAGCCGTGCCGCTCTCACTCTTTGCGCCATCTGCTCTACCTCTTTGATTGTGCACAAATCTTCAAGCAAAATACGGCAATCCTCTTTGGTTTCTATTTTTAGCAGAATCTGATATAACTCGTCAACCATTTCTTTCATTTTTGTTTTATCCATAATTGCTCTCCTTTTTAATTTTTCTTTTTTGCACTGTTTTTTATAAGTGTTTCATATTCGTCTTCGGTCAACAGACCGCTTTCTGCCGCTGTTTCCTTAAGAGATTTGTTTTGCAAATACGCTTTTTTTACCAGACTCGCCGCCGCTTCATAACCTATTTTGGGCGTCAACGCCGTTGCTACCATTAAATTTAAATCATTGTTTTTTTGTATTGTTTGGATGTTAACTTTTATCCCTTTTACGCAGTTGTCGCAAAAACTATTGACAGCGTCGCTTAAAAGCCTGATGCTTTCGTGCGTTTTAAATGCCATAACAGGCATTGCTGCGTTGAGTTGAAGCTGTCCTTGCGTGTGAGCTATTTTGACCGTTAAATCATTGCCTATTACCTCACATGCAACCATTATAAGCGCTTCGCATTGAGTGGGGTTTACTTTGCCCGGCATTATGCTGCTGCCCGGTTCGTTAGAGGGCAAACTGATTTCGTTTATACCGGCGTTGGGTCCGCAACTTAAGAAACGCAAATCGTTTGCTATTTTTATTAAATCGGTAGCAAAGGAGGACAATACTCCGTTTAATGCAACTACAGCGTTTTTGAGCGACAAACCATAAAACTTGTTAGCTTCTTCGCTAAAGGGCAAACCCGTCTCCTTTGCGATAAGTTTAACCGCTTGAGCAGCAAACCCTTCGGCAGCGTTAAGTCCTGTGCCTACAGCCGTACCGCCTAATGGCAGCTTGTACAACAGTGTAAGTGTGTTTAGTATCTGATTTTCGATATCGCTTAAACACTGGATATAGGCGGAAATTTCGTCCTCAAAAAATATAGGGGTAGCATCCATTAAATGCGTACGTCCTACTTTTATCACTCCTTTATTTTTAACGCCCAAACTTACAAAAGCATCTTTAAGTTTTGCAATTGACGGCAACAATTGCTGATGCACCGCTAAACTTGCGGCAATATGCATTGCAGTAGGAAAAACGTCATTTGTGCTTTGCCCTTTGTTTACATCGTCGTTAGGATGCACAACAGTCTTGTTTTCGGTAAGACAAATGCGGCTTATTACTTCGTTTACGTTCATATTTGTCTGGGTGCCGCTGCCTGTTTGCCATACAACAAGCGGAAAATGATTTATTATTAAAGCCTCGTCGTTAAGCAATTTTGTGTATGCAAAACTGATAGCTTCTGCCTTTGTTTTGTCTATTTGTCCTAAAACATAATTAGCGTCGGCACAGCATTTTTTTACCAAAATAATGGCTTTTATAACTTCTGCGGGCATTTTGTAATCGCCGATAACAAAATTGTTCAAGCTTCGTTGAGTTTGCGCTCCCCAAAGTTTGTCATCTTCTACAAAAATTTCGCCCATACTGTCATGCTCTATCCGTTTGTTTTTAGCGTTTAATGTATCTGTGTCCATTAATAGTCCTCATAAAATGTTGATGATTAAATTGTAACATACAAAATGCGCTTTTGCAATTGTCTTTTATAATAATTTGAACAACGGCAAAAAAACAAAATTTTTAAATAATCCTTAATCCGCTTTTGATAATTTTATTAACTTTTCTTGGTAATTAACTTGTTTAAACAGTAACTAAAATGGTCAAATATAAAAAATACATTTAAATAGCAAAGGATATCGGATACTAAAAAAAGGAAGGTTTGTCCTTCCTTTTTAATGTTGTTGTTTAGCCTATTTAAGTTCGGCGACTGCGCCGGCTTCCTTAATTTTAGCAGCCATTTGTTCGGCGTGCTCTTTAGGTTGAGCTTCCTTAACAGTAGCGGGTGCGCTCTCGACAAGGTTTTTGGCTTCTACCAGGCCTAAGCCGGTAAGTTCCCTGATGACCTTAATAACTGCTATCTTGTTTGAGCCGATTTCCTTCAATACAACGTCAAACTCAGTTTTTTCTTCAACGGGGGCGGCTGCTGCGGCTGCAGGACCTGCTACGACAGCGGTTGCGGCTGCGGAAACGCCAAACTCATTTTCGATTGCTTTAACCAATTCGTTTAATTCTAAAACGCTCATGGTTTTGATTTCTTCTATAAATTTTTGAATATCTGCCATTTTTATTCTCCTTTTGGGTACTTTACCCTACAATTATTTTTTATTTAAGCTTGCTGCTTGTCTGCGATTGCTTTAAGAGCAATTGCCAATCCCTGTACGGGAGCGTTGAGCACGTTGGCCAGCATACCCAATAAGACAGGCTTAGAGGGAATCCTTGCAAGAGCTTCAACTCCTTTTGCGTCTACAAAGTTACCTTCTAAAAATCCGCACTTGATTTGAACGGTATTAAACTTGTCAGCGTTGTCTTTACTGATTTTTGCCGCGAGAACTTCGTCTTCGTAAGAAATTGCAATAGCCGTAGGTCCGTTTAATGCTTCGTCAAATTGTTTATAGCCTAATTCGTTTAATGCGATGCGCATTAAGGTGTTTTTATGAACGCCGTATTCAATTTTAGCTTCACGGTATGCCTTACGTAAAACGGTATCGTTCTCGACTGTCAGTCCTTTGTAATCAACAAGTACAAAGGCTTTTGCTTTGTTGATTTTTGATTTTAATTCCTCAATAACAATTCTTTTTGCTTCTTGATTTGGTCTCAACTGTTTTACCTCCTTTTTATTTTTGTCGGGGAATTTCCCCTATAAAAAACCCTTGTACCTTACGTACAAGGGTAAAAAACTTTAAAAAAGTTTAGTAGGCTTGTAC
>CALGIK010000155.1 GCA_937915515.1 uncultured Clostridia bacterium | reverse complement strand
CCGTTGTTTTAGGGTGTACCCATTATTCCTTAAAAATGGACTTATTAAAGGACTTTTTTAACGTGCCTGTTTATGACGGAGCAAGCGGCACAGCTAACCGCATTAGGGAGCTGCTTTATTCGTCGGATATTCTTTTTGATAATGGTTACACGTCAACTTCTATAATTTTATCCCGTCCCGACCCCGCCAAATACGTCAGATATGCTAACATTGTGTTTAACGGTAAAAAAATTTGAAAAAAAACGCTAAATGATTTGAAAAATGTTGTGAATTGTTGTATAGTATCAGTATCTTGTTTTTTTGAGGTATTTTTTTATGGCGATATTTTATGCTAAGGATATTATTAACATAGCTCTTATCGGTCACGGCGGCGAAGGCAAAACATCTTTAACGGAAGCAATTTTGTACAACGCAAAGGCAATAGACAGGCAAGGTAAGGTAGACGACGGCAATACCACTACAGACTTTGACCCTGAGGAAATTAATAAAAGAATTTCTATCAGTCTTGCCACAGCAAACTGCGTATACAATAACACAAAATTCAATATGCTTGACGTACCGGGATTTTTTGACTTTGAGGGTGAATTTGTACAGGCTATGGCTGTCGCTGATTGCGCTTTAGTAGTAACGGGTGCTAACGGTACTTTGCCTGTAGGCACCGAAAAAGCAATCGATTATTGTGTCGAACATAAAATTCCCACCGTTATTTTTATTAACGGCATGGATAAGGAAAATGCCAATTATTTTACCACAATCGAAGCTATACAAGCTAAATACGGCACGAGGATAGCTCCTATTATGTTGCCAAGTTTGTCAAACGGCAAAATAAAAGGTTATGTCAACGTTACCGAAGGCAGCTATTACGAAGTAGGAAGTCATGCTGTTAACGGACAAGCAATACCTAACGAAATGTCAGACCTTTACAAAAACACCAAGTCAATTGTTGAGGAAAAGGCAGCCGAAAGTGATGAAGAGCTTATGATGGAATTTTTTGACAAAGGCGAATTGCAGCCCAATCAGATAATAGTCGGCATCAAAAAAGGTATACGTGACGGCAGCGCTATCGGCGTATTCGGCGGCAGTGCAACAGCAAATATCGGCGTGTTTAATTTGATGAACAATTTAATAAACCTTATGCCTAAAGCAAGCGATGTTGCGCCTGTTTTGGCAAAGGACGAGAGCGGCGCAGAGGTCGTTATCAAAACGGACGAAAAAGCCAATGTTGTCTTAAGAGTTTTCAAAACCATAGCCGACCCGTTTGTAGGCAGACTCAGCTTATTTAAAGTATTAAGCGGCACCTTAAAAAGCGGTATTTCTCTAAAAAACGTAAACAAGGATTCTGACGAAAAAATTTCTTCCATATATTTTCTGAAAGGCAAAAAGCAGGAAACAGTGGATGCAGCTTATGCAGGCGACATAGGCGCTTTGGCTAAACTCAACAATACCACCACCGGTGACACTCTTTGCGAAGGTAAAGCGGTTTTTCTGCCCGAAATAAATATGCCTAACCCTGTATTAAATATGGCTGTTTACGCAACCAAAAAGGGCGATGAAGATAAAATATTTGCAGGACTAAGCCGTTTAAAGGACGAAGATATAAGCTTTAACGTCGTCAAAAACATCGAAACCAACGAAATGCTTTTGTGCGGCGTAGGCGAAACCCAGCTTGATATACTTTCCCGCAAATTAAAAAATAAATTCGGTGTCGAAGCCGTTTTAAAGGAACCGCGCATAGCTTACCGAGAAACAATCAAAAAGATGTCCGAAGCGGAAGGCAAGCATAAAAAACAATCGGGCGGCGCAGGTCAATTCGGCGTGTGCTCGGTCAGGTTCGAACCGGGCGCAAGCGACGGCGTATTCGAATTTGTAGATGCTGTTGTAGGCGGTTCCGTACCTAAGCAATATATTCCCGCTGTTGAAAAAGGCTTGAGGGAAGCTATTAAATACGGTGTTTTAGCGGGCTATCCTATGGTTAACTTAAAATGCACCCTGTTTGACGGAAAATACCACCCTGTCGATTCTAAGGAAATTGCCTTTGTTTCGGCGGCGAAGTTAGCTTACAATGACGGTATTCCAAAGGCAAGCCCCGTTCTGCTCGAACCTATATATACCCTCAAAATTATCGTACCCGAAAGTTTTATGGGCGACATATTGGGCGACCTTAATAAGCGCCGCGGCAGAGTTTTGGGTATGGAGACAGTTAACGGCAGACAAATAATAAATGCCGAATGCCCTTTAAGCGAAATCACCAAATACGCTACGGATTTACGCAGTATGACTCAAGGCAGAGGCAGGTATACTACCGAATTTACCCGTTATGAGGAAGTACCGCCCACAAGCGTTACAAAAATCGTAGAGGACGCCAAAAAATTCCTAGCCGAAAAAGAAGCGTAATTATTGATACAAGACCGACGTAAAAATATGCGTCGGTTTTTTAGTGCAATAATTTTTTAGCGATAAAGTGTCAAAATATTAATTTAGATATATTAAAACCTTATTGAAAAAAATAAATGTTTATGTTACAATGGTTTTACAATGTTAGCTAAGGAATTTTATACTGCAAATTTAAATAAAGTTTTATCTTTTGCCGAAAAAACTTTAAAAACAATGGGCGGCGCAACGCTTGACACCACCTATTTTATTTTTGGATTATTAAATGTCGAATGCGAGGCAAACAATACTCTAAAAAAATTCGGAGTGCTTGCCCAAAATTTTATGCTGACTGTCGATAAGGATTTCGGCGCCGTTATTAATTTAAGCAGCGAAGCGCAATACGCATTGGAATACGCCCAAAAATTAGCCGTTTGCGGCGGTTCGGAACAAGTAAACACCGAACATCTTTTGCTTTCTATCCTTTTAGGCAAAACCGAGGCTGCGGCTTATTTAAATAAAATGGCCTTCAATATCGGCGGCGCTATAAGTATCATAGCCAAAAAAACCGGCACGGCAGAGATGTTAAGCCAAAACGGTTACGAAATAAAATTAAGTCAGGAAGAAGAGGATTTAGGACCCTTAGAGACTTTTGGATACAGCTTAACCGCAAGGGCACGCAGCGGCAAACTTGACCCCGTTATCGGCAGGGAAGCCGAGATAGAACGTGTTATTCAAATACTGTGCCGCCGCACAAAAAATAATCCAATACTGACAGGCGAAGCGGGCGTAGGCAAATCCGCCGTCGTCGAAGGATTATCAAGCTTAATTGTCGCCGACAAAGTCCCCGACATAATCAAAAACAAAATAGTATTCAGTCTCGATTTAGCGGGACTGCTTGCAGGCACAAAATTCAGAGGCGAGTTTGAGCAAAAGCTGCGTGATGCCGTCAACTTTATGATTGACAACAAAAACATAATTCTGTTTATTGACGAAATTCATAACCTAGTCGGCGCCGGCAGTACGGGCGACAGCAAAATGGATGCGGCGGAAATTTTAAAGCCCGTTTTAGCAAGAGGAGATTTACAGACAATAGGCGCAACTACTTTGGACGAGTATCGCCGATATATCAGCAAGGACCCCGCGTTGGAACGGCGTTTTCAGGTAGTAAATGTCGAACAGCCTTCGGTAGAGCAGACGGTGGAAATTTTAAAAGGGCTTAAAGACAGATACGAATCGCACCACAACGTGACAATAAGCGACGAAGCGTTAAAAGCGGCGGCAAATTTATCGGCACGTTATATCACCGACAGATTCTTGCCCGACAAAGCCGTAGATTTAATCGACGAGGCCGCAAGCATGATGCGTTTGTCAAGCTTTACCTCCTCCCCGCAATTGTCCGAAACGGAGGAAAAAATACGCCTTTTGATCGTTCAAAAAAACAGAGCCAAAAGCGGAGACGACTTTGTTGAGGCGGAAAAATTTAAAAACTTAATTGCCGAGGAAACTTTGCGTTTAGAAACAATAAAACTTTCCTTAGGGTTAGACTCAAAACCCATTGTCACAGACGAAACCATTGCCCAAACGGTATCAAAATGGACGGGTATACCTGTTTCAAAAATCAGCGAAAGCGAAAGCGCAAAACTGCTTAATCTCGAAGACACTCTTTCTAAAAGCATCATCGGGCAAAACGAAGCTGTCCATGCCGTCAGCACTGCTTTACGCCGAGCAAGAGCGGGGCTAAAGGACCCAAAACGACCTATAGGCAGTTTTATATTTGTGGGCAGCACAGGGGTAGGCAAGTCGGAGTTATCCAAAGCGCTGGCTAAAATTATGTTTGGGGAGGAAAATGACATAATAAACGTCGATATGAGCGAATACGGCGAAGCCAACAGCGTAAATAAGCTAATCGGCGCACCCCCCGGTTTTGTCGGCTATGAGGAAAGCGGACAGCTTACCGAAAAAGTACGCCGCCGCCCTTATTCCATAGTATTGTTTGACGAGATCGAAAAAGCCCATCCCGACGTTTTTAATGTGTTTTTGCAAATTCTTGACGAAGGCAGGCTTACCGACAGCAAAGGCAGAGTGGTGGACTTTAAAAACACCGTCATCATTATGACAAGCAACGTCGGTGCGGAACTTAATATTACGGCGACAGACACAAAGGGATTTTCGGACGGCTACGATTTACTTAAAGAAAGGTATTTTGCCGCATTAAAAAGAACCTTTAAACCCGAATTTTTAAACCGTGTTGACGACATCGTCGTTTTTCATCCTTTAAGTTTTGACGCCGCAAAAAGAATAGCCGCTTTGTTTATGGAAAAACTTGGTAACAGATTAAAAGAAAACGGCTTGTATATCGAATTTACCGACAGTGCCGTCAATATATTAGCTAAACAGGGTTACAGCGCCGAATACGGCGCACGGCCGCTCAAACGCATAATTCAGCGGTCGGTAGAGGATAAATTGAGCGAAGCTCTTTTAAGCGGCAAGATAAAAAAAGGCGACAAAATTATTATTGACGGGAACTACAACAAAATTCTTTTTAAAAAATAGCATCAATGTAAATATAAAGGAGGAAAACAAAATGAAACTGGACATTGTTACAAAAAACTATACGGTAAGAGGCAATCTGATTTCAGTTTTGGACAAGAAACTTCAAAAGCTTGACAAATATTTTAATCAGATTCCTACGGCAAAAGTAATATTGTCTGCTGACGGCAAAAAATGCCGCTTGGAGTTGTCTTTGCTTTACAACGGACAACAAATCCGCTCCGAAGTAACCGGCGATACAATGTACTATAACATTGACGCACTTTTGCCAAAAATTGAGCGGCGTATAATCAAATTTAAGGAAAGACAGATTGACAAGTACGGCAAAAAGGATATTGTCGACAGTTCTGATTATGTTTATGTCGCCGGCGTCGAACAGGAAGAGCTTGAGATTGCAAAAACCAAAAAATTCCCCATTAAAGCAATTGACGTTAAGGAGGCTATCGCCCAGCTGGAAATGCTTGATCACGATTTTTATGTTTTTGTCAATACAACTACCGATAATGTCGAAGTAGTCTATCGCCGCCATGACGGTAAAATTGGCTTATTACAGCCTTATGTTGAGTATTTAAATAAAATCGGGCTAATAACCCGATTTTATTTGTAGCGGCTGATTTCCATATAATCAAAATTTATTTTTTCCAAAAAATCACACTGTTTAAATTTGGTATGGTTAAAGGCAAGCAGGTTTTTAGCGTTTGTTTGCGTAATTATCGGTATGGGTAAATCATGCTTATCGCAAATTTCTCTTAAAAGAGTATCAAGCCGCTCAGCCGATAAGGTCAAGTCATCAGTTTTTAATACGTTTAATATAATCTTTTCGTTTTTAAATGCTTTTATCCACAGCTTCATATGCCTATTATAGCGTATAAGTTTATGAGTGTATATCAATAACAATAAATTTCCATTTAATTTTGCCGCTGTTGAAAAAGTGCTTGAAAAAAGCTAATGTATGGTATATAATATAATTTAGTTTATTAGGCAAAGTCTGTTTTGCCGTTTTGTTTTTGGAGAACCATGTCAAAATCTGCTAAAAATGACAATACTATGGCTACCGTTGCTAGTTCAGCGTTTTATAGCCTCGAAGCCGAGCAAAGTTTACTCGGATGCGCTTTAATTGACAATCGCACCGTTCAGGATATTTTGCTTAACCTTACCGAAGAGGATTTTTATTCTCCCTCAAACAAAATAGTATTTTCTTCGATGCGCGAAATTGTCAAAAGCAATAAGGCTCTCGATTTGGTCAGTCTTATTGACAGCTTAGAGCGCAAGGTACAAATGGCAAATGTGGGCGGCATAGACTACATAACTTCTCTTGCCACATGCGTCCCTACTGCCGCAAATTTCAAAATGTATCTCGATATTGTCGTACGTGAAAGCACAAAGCGAAAACTTGCCTACGCCTGCACCGACATACTTAAAAATATTAAACAGGCAGACGATAAGACCAAACTTTTAGCAGATGCGGAAAAATCGATATACGATATAGGGAAAGATGCCACTAACGGTGAATTGGTTTCGGTAAGAAACGATGTGCAGGATTTTATTCAGCGCTGCGATGAGATATACAAAAACAAAGACGCTTTCAAAGGTATTTCAACAGGCTTTAAAAGATTTGATAAAATCACAAACGGCTTGCAAAAAGGCGATTTAATAGTTTTGGCGGCACGTCCCGGCTGCGGAAAGAGCAGTTTAGCGCTGAACATGGTCGAATACGCCGCAAAACAAGGCAAAATATGCGCAGTGTTTTCGCTTGAAATGCCCCGCTCGCAGCTTATCCAAAGATTGGTATGCGGTATAGGTTCGATAAGCATGAGTAAATTCAGCGGTTCGGAGCGGCTTAATGCATCGGATTTTTCCAAACTACTTACGGCGGCAGATTTATTGTCTAAGCTAAAAATATATATTGATGACAGCAGCTTAAACACTCCCGCCAAAATGATGTCTAAGTGCCGTGCGCTCAAAATGAAGGAAGGACTGGATTTAATTGTCGTCGACTATATTCAGCTTATGCAAAGTGACGAAAATAGGGTCGAAAACCGTCAGCAAGACGTCAGCAGTATTACCCGTAATTTAAAAATTATGGCGAAGGAACTTAATGTGCCCATCATCGCTTTAAGTCAAATGAATCGACTTTTTGAGAGAGACAAAGACCGTAAACCCATGCTTATCGATTTGAGGGAATCAGGCGCATTAGAACAAGAC
>CALGIK010000154.1 GCA_937915515.1 uncultured Clostridia bacterium | reverse complement strand
AAAAAATCGCAATTTGGCATGAAATTGCTTTGCGTTACCAAAAAATTGCCGACAATTTTAAGATAAACGTCGAAAGTCTTATTAACGAAACTTATGACAGCATGATAGGCAAAGATTTTGCCTTTTGCGTAAGCAGAGGTGAGTATTTAAGCGCAAAACTGTTTTCCTTAATCAGCGGTATGGAATATGTTGAAGCGGCACGCTTAGTCAAGTTTGACGTCAACAGAAATCTCTTGAATGATTTAACAGAACAATTGCTTTTTGACGCCGTCAAACAAGGCAAATTTGTAATGGGCGGTTTTTACGGAAGCGACACCGACGGAAACATTGTCCTTTTTGACAGGGGCGGCAGCGATATCACAGGCGCGCTTATTGCGTCGGCTTTAAACGCCGAAGTTTACGAAAATTGGACGGACGTAAACGGTTTTTTTGTGTGCGACCCCAGAGTTGTGCTTAATCCCCGTAAAATCGACTGTTTAAGTTTTGAACAGCTTAAGATTTTGTCAACCTTAGGCGCAGGCGTTTTGCATGCTCAAAGTGTGTATCCCGTTCAAAAAAAACAGATACCCGTCGATATTAAAAGCATTTTTAAGCCGCATCTGTCGGGTACTTTAATTGTGCCTAATGCTCCCCCTGCGCAAAAAATATTGGGTATCACGGGGAGGCGGGTCAAAAAGCTGTTTGTCACTCAGCATAAGACTAATGCTTATGCCGACAACGCTTTATATTGTTGCCAAACTAGCGGATTTTGCACGCTTATGGTTAAAGAAACGAAAAACGAAAAGTATTTTTGCGATGGCATAATGCAAAAAAAAGAAGCAGGACTAATCAGTATAGCGCATAGCGGCGTGAATCAGATAGCGGAAAAAACCTCTTTTGCGTTAGATAAGCAAGGAGTCAGACATCATCTATTATGCAGCGAGGGCGGACTTATGCTGATTGAAGTAAACGCTGACGCCGTAAACGATGCAATCAAAACTATTTACGCCCACTTTTTTGAGTAAATTTTTATTGATATTAATTTAATAGAGATAGATTCAATTACAATATTGCTTTGAATTTAAATCTCTGCAGACAGCATAATAAAGGTCGGTTATCAGCCGACCTTTATATTTGGAGGTTTATTTGATTTAAGCAAAATATAAAATTTTACAGATATAATTTTCTATCACTACTTGGCATAATCGCTTGAACAACAGTTAGTAAGGGAGCATTATCAATTTCTTTAAAGTCTACTCTTATATTTCCGTCAACAATGTCCTCTCCTACCCAAATGTAGAAGTAATAGGTCTCTCCCGCATTAAAGATAAATTCCCCTGTCATATTATCTCTTTCGGCACTGTAATTCCATGGATCTGAAGGAAAATAATCTATTGTTAATGCATAATATTCGTAATACTGACTCGGTATTTCCAATAGTCATTTGCA
>CALGIK010000153.1 GCA_937915515.1 uncultured Clostridia bacterium | reverse complement strand
GCCGCGCTTTAACAGATATTTCGCTACCTCAAGGACTTACAACCATAAACAACGGATTATTTAGCGGATGCAGTTCGTTAGAAAACTTTACTATCCCCTCATCAATGACAATCATTGGTAGCAATGCTTTTAGAGGTACTGCGTTAAAAAATATTGTTATACCAAAAGGAGTAATCAGTATCGGTGCAGACGCTTTTGTCGCTAACAATCAAATGGAAAATTTTACCGTTGAGGCAGAAAATTCGTTTTATAGCAGTGAAGGCAATTGTTTAATTGAAATTGCCACTGCTAAATTGATTACAGGCTTTAATAATACCGTTATTCCTGATTGGATAGAGCATATCGAAAAGAATGCTTTTCATGGGACAAATATTAGCAGCGTTTCTATCTCCGACAGCATATTAACCATAGGCAATTATGCTTTTTATGAGTGTGTAAATTTACAGTCGGTAACTTTTGGCAGTGGTGTGACAGAAATAGGGGATTATACATTTAGTAATTGCGCATTTACAAGTATTGACTTACCCTCTTCCCTAACCAAAATTGGAACATTTGCGTTTGAAAAATGCCCGATAGAAAGCCTTGTTATCCCCCATTCGGTAACATATCTTGGCTTAGGGGCGTTTTATAAAACTTCCGTTAAAAGCGTAGTGATAGGTAACGGTGATATTCAAATAGGCGGATGGGGAGTGTTTGCTTATTGCGAAGATTTATCAAGCGTTGTTATTCCCTCAAACATGAAAACTATCGGTAGGCTTATGTTTTGGAATTGCACGTCCCTTACCGACGTAACTATTGAAAGTGGCGTAACGACTATTGAAGATGGAGCATTTACAGGTTGTGCCGCCTTAGAAAGCATTGTTATCCCCGCTTCAGTGATTACTATCGAGTCAGATGTTTTTTATGCCTGCCCTATTTTAACAATCTATGCTGAAGTTGAAGAAAAACCTGACGGCTGGGCAGACAATTGGAACAGCAACCGCTCTGTTGTTTGGGACTATAAAAATTAACTGATTTGAAAAAATTAATATCAACAAAAATTGCATATAAAAAAGCGGGGTTATGCCCCGTTTTTTTGTGACAAGTATAAGCGTAGTCAGCGCTATTGGCGGAGAAGATGGGATTTGAACC
>CALGIK010000152.1 GCA_937915515.1 uncultured Clostridia bacterium | reverse complement strand
AATAAATTTTGTTTTTTAGATTAAAACGATATTGTCTTACCCTTATTTTAAACTTAACAAAAACACAAAAAGGTTGATAAAAAATCCTCACAAGAGCGTGAGGATTTTTGATTGTTGTTATGTAAAAATTATTCCTGACTGATTGCGCTTACCGGGCATTGTGCTGCACAAGCTCCGCAATCGATGCAGACGTCGGGGTCTATTTGGTATTGGTCATCGCCTTCGCTTATTGCATTTACAGGGCAAACGCTTTGGCATGAGCCGCACTTTATACAATCATTGCTAATTTTATGTGCCATAATATAATCTCCTTTGTAATTTTTTCTTATATATTTTAATACGAAAGACATTGTTTGTCAACATATTTAGTCTAACAAACTTTCTATTTCGGCATCGCTGCTGTCGTCGCTGTTTTCGACGTCTTCGGCTAATGTTTTGCCGCCCTTTATGTTGCTTAAATCATAGGTTTTTATTTCAAAACCGCCTTCATCGTTATTTAAACGAGCCTTAATTTTTCGGGTTAAGAGGTCGATATTTTCTACCGTTGCCTTTCCGTCAGGCGTTGTTATTTCGCTGCCCGGTTTAGGCATAAGACGAGCTGTTTCGGAATAATGGTCATTTTCGTATTTCAAACAGCACATAAGCCTTCCGCACAGTCCGCTTATTTTAGCGGGATTAAGCGATAAGCCTTGCGTTTTTGCCATTTTTATGGAAACACGCTCAAAGTCGTTTAAAAAAGCGTTGCAGCAACAGGGTCGTCCGCAGCTTCCCAAACCTCCCAGCATTTTTGTTTCGTCCCTTATGCCGATTTGGCGTAGTTCAATGCGGCTATGGAAAAGCGAAGCCAAATCCTTAACCAGTTCCCTAAAATCCACTCTGCCCTCGGCGGTAAAATAAAAGATAATTTTGCTGTTGTCAAAGGTAAAATCGACATCCTTTAACCGCATATCCAATTTACGCGCTTCAATTTTTTCGCGCGCTTTTGCCATAACCTCCGCTTTGCGCTCAAGGTTTTTAAGGTGCTTTTCGGTATCGGCAGAAGTGGCTTTGCTTTTGACGGGTTTTAATGTGCCTATAATATATTTATCCAATACTTCTCTGTTGGCAATACTTACCGTGCCGTATTCGATACCGCGAGCAGTCTCTACTATTGCGCCTTCGCCTACTTCAAATTGTATGTTAAGCGGGTCAAAGTAATACACTTTGCCCGTCGTTTTAAACTTAATACCTACTATTGTCGGCATCTGTATTTGACCTCCATAATCGTCAGCAATAAATTGTCGACGGCAGAATTAAAATTTATATACCTGTCTATTTTCGCCTTTGTTTTTTCGATAGCTATGATACAGCGGAACGCTGCTTCAACGGTATATGCTTTACTGATTTTTATTATATCAAAGTTTTGTGTTAAACTCAAGTTCTCCGGACTTTTTGTATGCGCTAAAATACATTCTCTAAACAAGTTTTCTAATATAGCAAATAAATCCTCGTATGTGTCTTTGTATTTGTTTAATATCGGCAAATAATAAACAATATCTTTTGTGCTTTCCAAATTAGCAAGCATTTTTGTAACGTCATCCAAACAGTTTAAATAAATAGGATTTTCGGCAATGTATTTTGCTTTGGCTGCGCTCTTTCCGCATAGCTTTGATATTTTTTGCGCTTTAAGCTGCTCAACTCCCAAATCTTTTAAGTATTGGGCAATATCAGCGTCGCTAAACCTCCCCGTTTTAATTAATCTGCAACGGCTTATAACTGTTTTTAATAATTCTTGTGAGTTGTTAACGGTTAATAAAAAGATTACATTTTTTGGCGGTTCCTCTAAAATCTTGAGTATCTTATTTTGCCAAGATTCATTTATGCTGTTTGTTGCGTCAATGCAAAAAATTTTTTTTTCGCTTAATAACGGCTGAATAAAACAAGCCTTTATTATTTCGGAAATATCGTCGGCTTTAATTTTAGCATCGACTTGGGAGGGAAAATACAGCACATCGGGATGCACGCCTTTTTTTATCCTATTTATGTTTAAGGTGTCTTGTCCGTCAGGGTACATTAAAATAATTGCCGCCTCTTTAAAAAGGTCAGAGTAAAATGCTTTATCGGCACACTCAAAAATATAGGCGTGATGTGCTTTTTGCGCTTTTATATCACTCTCTAAGACTTTTAAGCCGCTGTCAGAAGCAAGCAGTTGCTCATACATTAAAAAACACCCCTCTCTTTTAGGCTGTCGATTATCAACTTAAAGGTTTCGTCCTTTTTGCCGCTTGCATCAATGACGATATATCTGTTTGGTTCGGCTGCCGCAAGCTCTTTGTAAGCGGCATATACCTTATCGTGAAAGCTTATATCAAGGTTTTCGAGCCTGTCGTTTTGAGCGCCGCCTTTGCGCATAAAAGCATTTTTCGCCGATAAATCCAAAAATAATGTAAATTGTGGCATATATTCGCCTACGGCAATATCGTTAAGCGCGCGTATTTTTTGCATGCCTATACCTCTTGCCACACCTTGATAAGCAAAGGACGAATCTACAAATCTGTCGCAAAAAACGATTTTTCCGATTTTAAGCGCAGGGATAATTATCTCCTCTAAATGCTGCACACGGCAGGAAGCATACAAAAAAGCTTCGCACATATTTGTGATGTCGGTGTTTGTCGGGTCTAAAATGATGTTGCGTATTTTTTCGGCAATACGGCTGCCGCCCGGCTCACGGGTAAAAAGCGCATTGATTTTATTTTGTTCGCAAAATTCCTTAAGCCTCTTTGTGTGATAAGTTTTGCCTACCCCTTCGCACCCTTCTATCGTAATAAAATTTTTCATTTGTTATTCTCCGTAAGTAAACGGCCCCTTATCTGTTGCGCCGTCTTCCTTTTGCAAATTGTATTTTAACATTTTTAACAATGCATTTTTAAGCTTGTTCAGGTCGTTTTTAACGGTAAACATACTCAGATAAAAAAGCACTTTGTATCCGTCGTAAATTTCTGCGTATATATTGTTTTTTTTCAAAAAATCATAAACCGTTTTTCCGCTGATTTTTACGTCGCCAAAATCCAAAACAAGTTTGGTAAAATCCTCATTTTTAATTATGTTTATTTTTGTTTGGCTTATTTGTTTTTTAAAAATATTTACGGCATAAAATAATTTATTAAGCTTTTTTGAAGCGTGTTTAACGGCAAAACCGCGTGCATAATCAATGCTTGCCAAAAGTATATATGACGGACTTGTCGAGGAAAGTAAGTTGACGCTGTTTTTTAGCTGCATCGCTAAATTTAAGCTGTCGCTTAGTATTACCGCCGTTTGAGTAAGGCTGCCCAAAGTTTTATGAGTGCTTACTACGCATGCGTCACAGTTTTTTGCCGCATGAGGCGGCAAAAATTTACATAGTCCAAAATGCGCGCCGTGTGCGCTGTCGATAAGTAAAAGCACGTTATGCTCTTTTGTTACTTTGTATATCTCTGCTATGTTTGGTGTAAATCCAAAGTAATCGGGATATTCTAAAAGTACGGCTTTTATTTCGTTATCGTCCTTTAGTGCCTTTTGCACACTAAAAACGTTGAGCTTGTCCAAAAAAACAAGCTGCTTATTAAATAATTTTGCGCCCCTTTTTACGCTTATATGACAGTTTTTTTGCGTGAGAAGTTTACCCTCACATATGGCTAAAAAAGCAAATATACCCTGACTGGTTCCGTTTGTCAAAAAAATTGCGTTTTTAATGCCAAAAAGCTGCGCAAACTTATCCTGCGCATCTTTTATGACAGAATACGGCTTGTCGAGGTTGTCGTTAAATCCTAATTCGGTCAAATCAAGCTTTTCGGCTTGTTTTAAAAAACCAAGTCTGCCCTTATGCGACGGCATATGAAGTCTTACCGTATGCTTATCAGCGTATTTTTTTAGCGCACTGTATAAGGGCATATCCTTTTTAATCAAAATATCTTTCCTCTGGATGATAAATTACTTTTTATCTGCCACATAGACATTATTTCGCCCATCAAAGCGGACAAAGACAATATTGTCTCCCTTTTTGGATCGGGAACGTTTATGTCGTTGTTTAAGGAAAACAAAGCCGTAACTCCTAATTGGCGTAGTGTTTCCCTATCGATATTGCCAACTTTACCCACAACAGTAACTACGGGAATATTCTGCCGTTTTTGTAAATCGGCAAGCGTATCGTATTGCTGCTTC
>CALGIK010000151.1 GCA_937915515.1 uncultured Clostridia bacterium | reverse complement strand
CCAAATATTTGTTATTTCAGCGCCAAAATTAAAACTAAGCGCTTTATCAAAAAACGGTGTTTCACTCATAATAGGTGAATTAAGCATTTTTCTTATTTCTTTTATGTTTTCTATATAGTCATCTATCGCCGATTTGTGGGTATTAAGAGTTTCTATATCTTCATTTATTTTTTCGGATATACCATTGTAAATTACCTCGGCATCATCCAAATCGCATTTATTAAGTTTAATTATATCTTTGTAACTGACATTAAATTTACGCAAACAGTTAATTTCATATACTTCCTGAGTAATACCAAAATCAAATTCGCGATAATTATTTTCGGTATTTTTGCAAAAATTGATTAATCCGCGTTTTTCCCAATTGCGCAGATTACATGTCTTTATGTTGAGCTTTTTACATAACTCCCCAATACTGTAGGTTTCTTTTTCAGTTTTTTGTTTTTTATCGATTTTTTTCATATAAACTTTGTGATATTACCGTATTTATTTTGTTAATTTCGCTTGACGTTAATCATTGACTAAGGTTTATAATACACTTGAAAAGGAAAATATGCAAGTATTTTGGTTAATTTATCGGATATTTTCTATTTCGCTCAAAGAGTAAAATTTTTTAAAAGATTAAGGAGGAAGAAACAATGAAGAAGATAAGCAAATTATTATTGTTGCTGATAGCGGTAGCTTTAGCGGCTGTTTGTTTTGTCGGATGTACCGCAAAAACGTATACGGTCACATTCAAAAACGGTGAAACAACAGTGGCGTCGGCAACGGTAAACGAGGGCGGGACGGTATATTCTGCAACTATAGCCGCAACCGAGGGCGTAGTTTTTGAAGGCTGGTATAGCGATGAAGAGCTTACGCGAGAGTATGATTTTGATACGTTAGTCGCAAACGACCTTACGTTATACGCTAAATTTACGTCGAATTTGTATACAGTTATATACAACTTGGGCGGAGCAACGGGCACAGTACCTACTCAGCAAAGTGTAAATGCCAACGGCACTTTTACCTTGACGAATACAGTGCCGAGTTGGATAGGCTATGAGTTTAAGGGCTGGAGTGACGGAACAGACGTATACAACGCCGATGACGAATACACAGTAAACGGTACAGACAGTGTTGTGTTGTATGCAGTATGGGAATACAAGACGGTGCACGTAAGTTTTTATGACGGCGACGGCGTAAAGTTGGACAGTTTTGAAAAAGACCTGCCGTACGGAAGTGACGTTATCGCTCCTTCTGCCGATGAAGTGCCTG
>CALGIK010000150.1 GCA_937915515.1 uncultured Clostridia bacterium | reverse complement strand
TTTAACAATTGTTACTATCCCCAAAAGTGTTATCAGTATAGGGGAGTTGGCTTTTGAAGGCTGCGATAAATTGACCGCAATAAACGTGGACTTTGAGAGTCAGCACTATAAATCAGTTAACGGCAATTTATTTAATAAAGAACAAACTGTATTTATTAAATATATTAAAATTAAAACCGATTCCTCTTTTATATTGCCTGATAGTGTGATTACGATAGAAAAATATGCTTTTACTTTTTGTAATAATTTGATGGAAATTACTATACCTTATTGCGTGACAAGTATCGGCGCCAGAGCCTTTTACTGTTGCGAAAATTTAGAGAGGGTTGATTTTGGCGAAAACAGCTTGCTGACAACCATTGGGGTGCGGGCATTTTCTAACTGTGAGGCTTTAAACAGTATAGTTTTGCCTGAAGGAGTAACAAGCATAGATGAGCAAACGTTTTATTGTTGCAGCAATTTAATCAGTATAAATATACCGAGCAGTACAACAATCATCGGCAAGGGAGCATTTGATATGTGCAATAGCTTAACAACAGTGACTTTTGGCGCAAACAGCTTGCTGGCAACCATTGGGGTGGGGGCATTTTACAGCTGTGGGACTTTAAACAGCATAGTTTTGCCTGACGGCGTAACAAGCATAGAAGAGGAAACGTTTTATAATTGCAGCAATTTAATCAGTATAAATATACCGAGCAGTACAACAATCATCGGCAAGGGAGCATTTGATATGTGCAATAGCTTAACAACAGTGACTTTTGGCGCAAACAGCTTGCTGAACAGTATAAAAGAGGAAGCTTTTGACAATTGTTATAATTTAAAATCAATTACTTTAGCTGAGACTGTGGTGAATATTGAAAATGCCTTTAATAATTGCTATGATTTGACAATATATGTTGAAGCGGACGAAAAAAGCGAGTATTGGAGTTTTGATTGGAATAACGGCGAAAGACCTGTTGTCTGGGGCTGCGTCTTAAGCGCCGATAAGTCTTATGTTGTATCCGTTAATAAATCGGACAATTTGGATGGCGAAAATCCTGCCCGAAAAGGCTATGTTTTTGACGGCTGGTATTCTCAAGCTGATTTTAGCGGTGCAAAATATGATACTTTAGCCGCAGCTCCCATTGGTAACCTTTATGCCAAATGGATTGAGGAATAACAGCTTTTGATAAATAAAAATAGGCTCCTGTATATATGTGTAAATAAATAATATGATATTTAATATATTTACACTAGCAATTTTAAAATAGCAGAAAGATAAACTTAATAAATAAACATACAAAGACCGTTAATCAACAACGGTCTTTATGTTAAAATTATTTGGTTAGTTTACCTAACAATTAAGCTGATGCAAGTTAAGTATTAAAAATCTTACTTGCAGATTGTATATATTTCTAACATATTTTACACTAAACAAATTTTTTCTTGTTTATAATAATCTAATTTCACTAAATTGTTAAAGTGTAAACAAAGTAGTACAATTGTTTTTTGCAATTTTTAAATGTTTTTTGTAGTTTTATCAAAAAAAAGATTGAATAATTAGCAGTTATGCTGTAATATGTAATAAAATGGGCAATGCATCATTATTATATTAAGTTGCTCTTTTTATTAGGGAGAAGGAAATGAAAAAGATTAAATTGATTTTTTTGTGTATTATTTTTGCATCGTTAATACTTGCTTGCTTATTTACACCCGATGTAGTTTATGCGGAAGTAAGGACGTGGACAAATGAAGAGCCAACAAGTTGTTATGTCGGTCTTTCACACGGTCTTTTCAAAGACAGTAAAAATCAAATTTGGTTCGGCAACGAAGAAGGTATAGTGTATCGAAATTGGCAGCAATATGAACTTTATTCTTTTGATCCGTATGCTGAATGTGCGATAGATTTTGCAGAAGACAAAAACGGTAATATATGGATCAGTAATGCAAGCGATTTTAAAAAATTACTGCAATTTAGCAATGGCACCTCATTAGCACTTATAAAAACAGTTGATTATCCTAGAGTTGTAAATCCAAATAATGACGGAGAGCCTTTTAGTATAGCTATTGATAAGAATACTAATATTATGTATATCTCTGATTCAGTTAAAAATGTAATAGTTCGTTACAATATAAATACAAATACTTTTACTACATTAACTGGTTTAAGTCTATCAACTCCAAAAGGAATTGATCTTGATTCCTTAGGCAATTTATGGATATGTGATTCAGGAAACAATAGAATTGTTAAATACAATATTAGTACGGCAATTTCTACTCCTTATAAAACTACTCCGCTTACTCCTTATGATATTTCTTGTGACAAGAATAATGATGTTTGGATTGCTGATAATGTTAACAATCGAATAATAAGATACAGAGTTCAAGCCACTACATGGACTACTTATGAAAAATCAGGTAGTTTTGTTGAGCCTACCAGCGTTTTTATTGACGACAATTATAAAGTATATGTTACGGATTCATCATATCCGTATCATGTCTATTCGACACAATTTCCTTCTTCAGAATGTAATGTCACCGAATGCATTATGCCTTATCTTAGTGCTGATATTGAAGGAAGCTTTATAAGCGCTAATTATTACGGAGCATCAATTATCGTTAATTTAAATGTAAGCGATAATGCATCATGGAAAATGTATTCTGACTACACTTGCACAACTACAACCGAAATAAGCAACAAAACTGTTAACTTGTCGGTTGGCTCAAACAATAGATATTATATAAAGGTTTTTGCCCAGGACGGTATAAACAATAAGGTTTATACTCTGGTTATTCAAAGGCTGCAATATAACTTAACTGTTACGATGGACAACTTTACCAAGGTTTACGGAAATGCTGATCCCTCTTTTACTTGTAAAATTACTTCGGGTACGTTGCAAAGCGGTGACAGCTTGACGGGCAATCCGAGCCGAACTGCTGGCGAAAATGTAGGCACTTATGATATTACTAAAGGTAGTTTAACCGCAGGCGAAAATTATAACATTACGTTTATTAACGGTACTTTTTCTATTACGGAAAAAACCCTATGTAAGCGCTAAACCGTCCGATAAAACCTATGGCGAATCAGATCCGACGTTTACTTATACAAGTACCGGACTTGTAGGCAGTGACAGTATTTCGGGTGCGCTTAGTAGGGAACAAGGAGTAAACGTAGGAGATTATAATATTCTTTTAGGAAGTCTTACGGCAGGGGCAAATTATATAATAGATTTTACCCCGTCTACCTTTAGCATAGTAAAAAAGCATATTACTGTCACGGCAAATGCTTTGAATAAAATATACGGCGACTCGGATTCGACATTTACTTATAATGTAAACGGACTTGTGGGGGAGGATAGTTTAAGCGGCGAACTTAGTAGACAAGAGGGCGAAAACGTAGGTAATTACGGTATTATTTTGGGCACTCTTACTGCGGGGCAAAATTATATTATTGATTTTGTGGGTGCTAACTTTAAAATTAACCAAAAAATAATTGACGTATATCCCGACACTTTATCAAAAATATACGGACAAGCCGACCCCCTGTTTACATACAGCTCATCAGCGCTTATTGATGGCGACGCTTTTACTGGAGTTTTAAATAGAGAAGCGGGCGAAAATGCAGGTGAGTATAATATAACAATAGGTACCTTATCCGCAGGAGGTAATTATAATATAGATTTTAATGCTTCCTTATTTACAATATTGCCAAAACATATAGCTGTCAACGCTATTGCGTTATCAAAAACATATGGACAAAATGACCCGATTTTAGAATATACATATAATTCCTCTGATTTAGTAGGCGCGGATAGTTTCAGCGGAGCATTAAACAGAGTAGAAGGCGAAAACGTCGGCAGTTATGATATTCTTATCGGCACGCTTACTGTAGGAACAAATTATATTATAGATTTTACGTCTGCAATTTTTAAAATTAATGTTAAAAACATCAGGGTAAATGCTGTATTTTGCTCTAAAATATACGGCGAAACGGATCCCGAATTTACCTATCAATACAACGCAGAGGATTTATTAGAGGGAAACTTCTTTTCTGGAAGCTTAACTCGTAAATTAGGCGAAAATGTAGGTTATTACCCTTTATATGTAGGTACATTGTCAGCAGGCGGTAATTATTACATAGATTTTGAGAGCGATAACTTGCAAATCAAGGTAAAAGATATTGAAATTTGCGCAAATTCTCACAGCAAGATTTACGGAAACAATGATGGAGAATTAACTTATTCATATAACAAAGAGGATTTAGTAAATGGAGACAGCTTCAGCGGTTATTTGAATAGAGCAGTCGGCGAAAACGTAGGAAGTTACGAAATAAATAAGGGTACGCTTACACTCGGCAACAACTATAATATTATTTTTACAATAGGTACTTTTACTATTTCACCTTTACAAATTGTAGTTACAAACTTTGTATTGGAAAATGAAAGAACATATGATGGGACTAATGTTGCGGAAATTATCAGTTTTGATACAAACATAATTAACGACGAGGTGGCACTTATCGTCAGCGCCAAATTTAACACCAAAAATATTACTGCAAATTTAATAAATGTTGAATTTACTTTGACAAATAATATTTACGGCAACTACATAGTACCGCAAAATTATACAATTAGCGAAGGAGTAAAAATAAACAGAAAACTTATTGATATTGTCGGAATTACTGCAATTAACAGACAGTATAATGCTACATTCGACGTAATTCTTTCGGGCGGTGTGCTTGTAGGCGTTATTGGTACAGAGGACGTAAAGTTTAACTTAGGCGTTGGAAGGATAGCAGAGTCTGATATTGGAGAATATTCTGTTGGTACGCAAATAATTATAACAGGCGCAGATAAAGACAATTATTCTTTCTCTCAGCCCGATTACATAACGGTGCAAATCTCACCAAAAGAAGTTGATGTCATTTGGATTTGCAACACTGACTATATTTACAATGGCAGCGACCAAAGCGAAACGATAAAAGCATATTATACCGACGTCTTTAGTGCGCAGATATGGCTTGATGTCAGTTTTGATAAAACCTTCAAAAATGCCGATGTCTACAATATTACAGCGTCAATGCTGACAATAGACGGCAATTATAAATTGTTGGATACGACAAAGCAGATTACTATTGAAAAGCTGCAAATAGAAGTTTATGATTTTGTTATCAATACCGATAAAGTATACGATGCTACTGATGTATGCAAAATATTATCCTGGACAAGCAATATTGTCGACAGTACGGTAATACTCGAAATAAAAGCGTTTTTTAACAGCGCCAATACAGACGCAAGTAGTGTATCGATAGAGTTTACTCTGATCAACGACGAATTTAATAATTATATTATTCCGGAAAATTATACTTTAGAGGACACCGTAAAAATAACGCCGTTAAACGTTGAAGTAGTATGGAATCATTCTGAAGAATACACCTACGACAGCACCGATCAAAGTGGCACAGTAACGGCGCATATTACCGATATTAACGGTGATACGGTTGCTTTAAACGTCGATTTTGACAAAGATTTTATCAACGCCGGACAGTATACTGTGACTGCTTTATGGGTGATTGCAGACGATAATTATGCATTAACTAACAATATTGTTAATTTGCAAATAAATGCACTAAAAATAGTTGTCAGCGGCTTAACGGTGACAAAACAAAAGGTTTTTGATGCTAATGATGTCGCCAAGATATCCGATTTTACAACCAATATAATAAACGGCGAAGTATCATTGTCCATATATGCTAATTACAACGTGAGTGATGTTACGGCTAACTGTATCAATGTTACCCATGTTTTGACGGGCAACGAATTAGGCAATTATGCTGC
>CALGIK010000149.1 GCA_937915515.1 uncultured Clostridia bacterium | reverse complement strand
GGAAGATTATAAATTTCTTTAAAGGAATTTTAGGCATTGCGGCAAATAGGTTTAAAGAAATTTATAATCTTCCCTGCGCATTTTTGACAAAAGAAGGCGACAACTACATAGGCAGCGCAAGGGGCAATAACGATCAGAATATGTTTCAATTGTTTTCTTCTGTTTCGGATATACTGGTAAAATTTGGCGGACATCAAAACAGTGTCGGCTTTACAGTCTCAAAAGAAAACCTTCAGCTTTTAATTGATACATTAAACGCTAAAATTGTAGGTCAATCAGATAGAAAAGTGTATTATGATTTGAATTTTACGCAAGATTGGCTTAAAAAAGATTATTTTAATATATTAAAATGTTTAGAGCCGATGCTCCCTAATGATAAACCGATTTTTTATACTCAAGATTTTTGCGTAAACGCTGTAGTTTTTGGCAACGGAAACCTCAAAATCACAATGCAGAGCGGTCTTGAGCTAAAAGCATTCGGGCAATATGCGCCGCTTATTAAAGCTTTTAAGAGCAACGCCGAATTAAGAGTTTTGTTTACGTTAGAATATGATAAATATAGCGATACTATTTGCGGCATAGTTAACGATTTTGAGTTTTTAAACCACATTAATTACGATGAAATTTATGCCGTAAACTATATAAAGAATATCGCTACTTCTCCTATCGCATGTAAAATGATAGAAAAAAACGAAGTAAAAAAAATTTTGAAACAAAAAGGCGTGCTAATAATTTTTAATAGCTTTAGCGATTACGAATACGCATCTGATTTCTTTAATTTTGATAATTACTTTATCGATTATTTTAGTTTAAGGCGGTATTGTTCTAATTCCATTTTAATATCGCCCGAACAAATTGACAGTTATAATTTTAATACGGTAATAATATTTAACGATTACGGTAACGATTTTTATTTAAATTTATCAAAAAAAGCAAAATATGTATCATTACGCTTGCCGTCACCTTCATTTATGAGTAAGATACACATAGACAGAAATATATGCGCCAACGTTTATAAAGTAATTTTTAATTATAAAGGAAACGACTTAAACGAAGCTTATGATACGGCATTTCTTACCATTGTTACACGTCCGCAATTTTTTGCGGCTGTTAAAATATTTGAGCAGTTGGGTATTTTAACTTTTATTAACGGAGCATATACAATTGATAACAACATAAAACGTAGTCTGACCGACAGCTCGCTGTTTGTTTATCTAAACGGAAAAGTATGAAATACGAAGAACAATTAACCACTACAGTGGACAATTTAATATCTAAGGCAAAGTATTATTATGCAAAAAACTTTACCGATATAGAGAGTGCTTTGACTCTTTCTATCAAGGCGCACGAGGGGCAAATAAGGGCAAGCGGACAACCTTATATTACTCATCCTGTTTTGGTTGCAGATTTACTGATGGATTTAGGTATGGACAGCACAGCA
>CALGIK010000148.1 GCA_937915515.1 uncultured Clostridia bacterium | reverse complement strand
TTTCAGTGGGAGTTTCGTTTAATAAAATTTTTGCGAAATTAGGCAGCGACTTAAAAAAACCCGATGCGACAACGATAATCGATAGACAAAATTTTAAGGAGATAGTATGGAAACTGCCTGTTTCTGACATGCTTATGGTGGGCAGGCGCACTCAGGCAAAACTGGCTAAATACAATATTTTTACTTTGGGCGAATTGGCTAATTCCGACGAAAAGCTGATGAAATATGTATTTGGAATAAACGGCGTAAAAATAAAGCAATGGGCGTTGGGTAACGACGAAAGTATCGTTATGCAGGCGGAAACAGAATTGCCTGTTAAATCTGTCGGTCACAGCACAACCACTATAGTCGATGTAAGCGATTACAGTACCGCTAAACAGGTGCTGTGGTATTTATGCGATATGGTGGCGTTAAGACTGCGTAAATACGGTTTTAAGGCTAAAGGAGTACATGTAAGCATTCGGTACAATAACCTTGAATTTGTCAGCAAACAAAGGGTATTATCCAAAAATACTTTTGACGGGGGCGAACTTGCCAAAGCGGCCTATAGTTTGCTTAAGGAAATTTGGGGCGGACCTAATGATTTAGCTTTGAGGCTTATCGGGATAAGCGCTTTTAATTTGTCTGTCGTTGCTCAAAATACGCAGGAGGATTTTTTTGCCGACAAAAAAGACGAAAAGTTGGAAAATTTAAATTTTACCGTAGACAAAATACGCAAAAAATACGGGTTTAACAGTATGCTTAAAGGTACGCTTTTAAACAACAGCGTTATGACTGATAAGACTCCTATTGAGGATACGGAATTTTTACCTTTTAAAAAATTAACTTGATAATAAAACATTTCTCAATGGTTTTTTATAAAGCCTTTCTTTTAGCTGATTATGTAATTCTTAACATAAAAAAACTCTGAGTTTAAAAATAAGGGAATACGTGATTGTATCCCCTTATTTAAACAAAACCAATAATGGTTTCCCTCTAAACTGCATGAAAGGCGTTTTATGCCTTTCGATGCAAATTTAGGAGGAGGAAAAGAAACGATACAAGCAAATTGCTACCAAAGGGTAGGTATGCCTTCGAGAAAATACCAATAATTGCCTGCTTCAACAGCTCTGTTGCGGAGTAGTAATAAAGAGTTGCATTATTTAAGGTATCATTAAGGTCACCGATAGTAATAGCCGCCCAACCAGTAGAATCACCTTTGTAATAAACTGTTGTTATTGCGGTGGCACCATTAAATATATTTGATCCTATTGTTTCCACCCCGCTGCCTATCACCACGTTAGTTAAAGCTATGCAAGTATTAAATGCTTGATTACCTATGCTTGTTACGCTGTCGGATATTATTACACTTGTTATTAGTTTACAGGCATTAAAAGCATTATTGGGTAAGCTTAAAATTCCATCGGGAATTATTACCGTACCAGCTTTAACTACCGGACACAATACCAATACTTTTACAGTGTTATCGTAAAGAATTCCGTCATTTGAAAAGTATTTCTCATTGCTTCCGATTACATTTATAGCTGATAATAAAGAACAGTATCCAAAAGCATCTGCAGCTAAAGTAGTCAGACCGCTGCCAATATTAACAGTAGTAAGCTTTGTGCAGGAATAAAATGCCATTGCTCCTATACTTGTGATGCTGTCAGACAAAGTAACAGTAACAAATGCGCATCCGGTGAAAGTTTTTTCGCTGATACTAATTATGCCGCTGCCAAAGACAACACTTGCCAATGTGCTGCAACTACTAAAAGCTTCCATGCCAATAGTCGTTACGCTATCGGGTATTATTATTTCTATTAGTTTTGAATCATTTTTGAATGCGCTATTACCAATGCTTGTCACACTATTGCCTAAGGTAATATTTTCAAGAGCTATGCAACCCATAAATGCTTGCTCCCCAATGCTTATTACACTGTTAGCTATTATTACGCTTGTAATTAATTTACAATTATAAAATGCCTTGTTGGGTAAGCTTAAAATTCCCTCAGGAACAGTAACAGCATCTGTCTTTGCAATGGGGCACAATACCAAAACATTGGCTGTGCCGTCATATAAAATGCCGCCATTTGAAAAGTATTTTTCATTACCTTCATTTACATTTATAGCAGATAATAAAGAACAGTTTCCAAAAGCATCTGCAGCTAAAGTAGTCAAGCCACTACCTAAATTAACAGTAGTAAGCTTTGCGCAGGAATAGAATGCCATTGCTCCTATACTTGTGATGCCGTCAGACAAAGTAACAGTGACAAGAGCTGTCGAAGCGAAAGCATTATCTCCAAGACTAATTAAACCATTACCAAAGATAACATTAGCCAATGTGCTACAAGAATTAAAGGCATCGTTTCCAATAGTTGTTACACTATTAGGTAGTATTATTTCAGTTATCTTTGCATCCCCTCTGAAAGCTCTATAACCGATAGTTGTCACGCTATTACCTAAAATAACATTAATTAAAGCACTACAACTAATAAAAGCTTGATCGCCTATAATAGTTACGCTGTTAGGTATTACTACGTCAGTGATAGATTTGCCCTTAAACGCTTGATAACCTATACCTGTAACGCTTTTGTCCAAATATGTATTCGGTATTTTTATTTGCGTTGCCGTGCCGGTATAACCCGTTACATAATATGTATCGTCCCCTTGAAGG
>CALGIK010000147.1 GCA_937915515.1 uncultured Clostridia bacterium | reverse complement strand
TACGTCATTTTCCGTCAGCTCTTGTCCGATTGCTCTTTTTTCTATTTGCAGCAGCATCAATCGGCTTATGACAGTATTTAAAGCGATTACGGCTTGACTGTCACGAGCCTTCATATATTCGATTTTGATTTTTTTAAGTTGCTCTAAAGTCATAAAACACCTCCAAATAACTTTATTAATATTTACCTTATCAACAACGTTTTTGCTTTGTTATTTTTAACATTTATCAGTCTTTAATTTACTTTGCCTTCGGTTATTGTATATTTTTTATATTGCAAGTTTTTTTCTAATTCCGGTTCCAAATGAGTAGCTGTTAAAATTATTTGCATATCATTGTTAAAAGACAATAATTGTTTTTGACGGTTAAGGTCTAATTCGCTCAAAACGTCGTCAAGCATCAAAACGGGATAATCGCCTGTTGTTTGCTTAAAGACGGATAATTCTGCAAGCTTAAGCGCTAAGCTGCTTGTGCGCTGCTGTCCCTGACTGCCAAACTCTCTAACGTCCACTCCGTTTACGCTAAACTTTATATCGTCACGCTGACAGCCTGTTGTGGTATACCTTAATTCAAAATCACGTTTTATGTTTGCCTTAAGCAGATTAAGCGCAGTTTGTTGTTTTTCGGCTATACTGTCACCTGTAATAGACGTTATATACGTCAACTCCAAATTTTCCTTCCCGCCGCTTACCCTTAAATGAGCGTCCGCCGCATAGTCCTTTAAACTGTTACAAAAAGCCTGCCTTTTTGTAACTATCCGCGCACATTCTAAAGCTAACTGCGTATCCCATACAAAAAGCATATCTTTTAAGCTGTCGATATTGTTTGACGATTTTAAGAGGGAATTACGCTGCGAAAGTATCTTATTGTAAGCAACAAGCGAATAAAAATAGTTTTTATCTGTTTGAGATAAATCAATATCCATAAAACGTCTGCGGTAATCGGGAGATGATTTTATCAAACGTATTTCGTCAGGACTAAAATAAACCGTATTAAAATATCCTAACATTTCGCCCAATTTTAATATAGGGACACTGTTGACGGACACGCTCTTTTTTTTGTTGCCAAACAGTACTACAGAAATTTCCGCATCGCCAAAACGACTGTTAAACCCTGTTGATACACGGGCAAAGTCCTTTTTGTAGTTTATCATATCCTTATGTTTTTCGGTACGGGGACTCTTGCCTAAACTGCACAAATATATACTTTCCATTAAATTGGTTTTGCCTTGCGCATTCTGCCCGGTAATAACGTTTAAACCCTTTTCGAAAGATATATTTTGCTCAATTAGGTTTCTGAAATTTTTTACATTAAGACTAACTACTCTCATCGGCGTTCTCCGTCACCGAAGCATTATTATTTATTGATTTTTTCTGCTGTAAAAACGTATATATTGCAAAAATAATAAGCAGAGTTACACCTAATCCCATAATCCACCAAACAACAGCCATACCTTTGCCTACAACCACTCCCATTACGTCGTCGCTGTTAAAGGCACCGTAAGCACGGCTGTCTAAACTAACGTTGCGGTTGTCTCCTAAGCAATATACGCTGTTTTCGGGTATCGTATAGGCATTTTCTTCTCCTATAGCATTATGACCCTGATTGTTTATAATAAGGCTGCCGGTCATTTTATTAATGAGATTACCGTTATACGATTCCTCTGTTAATTTTTCCGCCGTTTCGCTGTTTTTCCTTTTTCGGCATAGATAATAAGAGTTTTGGTTTTGGTCGGTTTGTTCTACCCATAATAAGTCGCCTTCAAAACCGACAACACGCTTTATTAGCGTATCTGCCTCAAAACCCTCGTGATTTATTAAAATAACGTCACCGTAATCAGGTTTTTTTAACTTGTTTACCCAAACAACATCGTCTTGGTAAAAAGAAGGCTCCATACTGCTCTGAAGTACTTTATAATTGCAAAATACATATTTTTTTAATCCGAGAGACATCAAAAAAACGGCGGCTAAAAGTAAAGCACCTAATAAATAAGTCAATATTATTTTGCGTTTTTCTTGATTTTTGATGTCTTTTTCCATATCTTGACTTTTACCGCCTTTAAAAAAATTAAGTAAACAATATATTATTTAATATTATTTCGCTTGTCGACGAAAAATAAATTGCCCTGATATCTTCCATAATAGCCGGCTTGTTCGTATTTACTTCTTTAAAATCTTGCGCATTCAATACAATTTTTTGCCATACGTCTCCGCCTGTAAGCTTTACGGTATGTTTATATTCGGTCTGATTGTCTTCGCCCCAATTATATATTAAATAAATATTCAGTTCCTGCTCTGTGCGGCTGTATGCGTCCAGCATCAAAAGGCTGTTTTCGCTATACGTAATTTTATCGTCGCATACAACAAAACTGCCCATATTTGTACCGCAAATGCCGCTTATTGCGTATGCTCCCGTCGTGACAGCCAAAGGATGTTTATCAATGAACTCTGTTGTTTGCGTGCCGTTAATGTTCATTGTGGTAAATTCCGCCAAACCCTGTTTATTGTCATAAACAATAGGGGAGCGCCGCTCTAACTTAAGTTGCTCCTGACTGAAAAGCTTATTGGGAATAAATTTAAGCAAATTACTGCTGACGTTTACTCCGTTTTTAAACGTTAAATTACAAAAAGCCACAATGGGTGTATCTAAACTGTATAAGGAGAGGGGAGCGCATAAACAATCATCGTGATAATCCATTTCCTCTTCCACATAGTTGCGTGAACTTTCCGTACCTACTCGGTTTCGGCTATAATAGAGAACAGCTTTTTGATAATCGCCTATTTTGCTGTTGGCCTGAATATATATCTGTCCTTGACGGCAAACTGCCGATATAGTAAAGTCGACGTTTAAAAAACTGTTATTGTCATCGTTTAATTGTACCGAAAACCATTTTTCGAGATTGCTGGTATAATTACTAGGCATACTGTCCATCATCCGAGGAGCAAAAAGCACTGTACCGCATTTATTGTTGCCCATCCGAAGTAAGCAATCATAGGTCTTGTCCATATCTGTATTTGTGCTGTTTGTCCCGACGCAGGTATAAAAAGGCTGTTTTATATAACTTAAATAACTTTGCGGACTTATCGCCGCAAGCCATTCGTCATTACTGCGGCTTTGCTCGACTTTAAAAGTAAGTTCGTCTGTTTTAGCTGTATTGTTTAAATTCGAGGTGTTTATTGGCTCTACGTCTTCCCAAAGGTTGCCGTATAATACTGCTCCCGCTTTAACCCTATTGTCCATCGCTAATGTCATTACGGCAATAATATTGCCTTGACATACACTGAATAATCCAATTTTTTGAGGATTGACGTTATTTAAAGTCTGAGCAAAGGTTAACGCACGGCGGGTGTTTAATGTCCATTCGTACCAACAGGTGCGCTGAGCATCGTATTCGACACTCTTTAAATTTTGCTTGGCTTTATTATAATTAGAGTAGTCTAACAAAAAAGGATAAATGGTCATTAGTCCTTCGTGTTCGTCGCTTTCGCCTAAATAATCAATAGATAAAGCTGTATACCCTAATTTTGCCCAATATATCAACTGTTGTGTGTCAATACGGTTAAAAGGATCTATAACGACTATTATGGGTTGAGGACTTTTGAAACGGATTTTTTGCGCAACAGCCACTAATACGCGGCTGCTCTGTTTTTCTATCATTCTGCCGCAAAAAGTGTACCAACTGACGCTGACTCCGTCGTTTTCGGTAGTTTTTAAAATATGGGCATCAAGAGGTTGCTTTGTCGGATCAAAGTCTTTCCATAAAGACAAAGGAGTATAATTTAACATCTTTTCACCTTTTTGCTTAAAGCGTAAAAAGAAGCAACGGTCAACAGTATGCTAAATATTACCATGAGAATCATTCCCCAACTGATACTTACTTCAAAGCTTAAAGAAGGCATACCTTCTATTTTAGTATAATTTGTCAGCGAAGCAAAAAGAAAAGCAGTGATGATTGTAAAAACAACAGTTACAATGCTAATTAAGACACCGATAACAGCTATATTTTTGCGCGTTAAAAGACAAAACAGCCAACTTGCCGTAACAGAAACTGCAAATATTTGCGTAATTAGTAAAAATAACGCTGCTGTTTTGCCCAGATTGCCTTCTTGAACCGATATAAAGGTCACATAATATTCCTGCGCTTTTGGTGTCATTTTATGATATTTTACATATAGGTTATTTTCGTCTTTTATGTCCTTTTCCCTATCGTACAATCCGCCGCTTATTATATCCTTTCCCGCAAAATTGCCAAGCCCAAGTGAGTGGTCTGTCTCTTTGTGGTGATTGATAACGGGCAAAAAAATACAAAAAAGAAAGGCTATTGCAAGAATAAGACCCATTGCGCTTAACCAGTCAAAAAATTTATTTGGTTGTACCTTGTTTTTTATCATACTAATGTAAATTGAAACAAATTATATCAGCAAACTGTATATTTGTCAACATAATGATTTAAAGCGAAAAACCCTCATAATCTATAATTTACGCAAGAATATATGATTATTTTTTAGTTGTCACATAAAACGGCATAGCCAACAACCTACTATTGCTCCTATAATACTGACTAGTAACGCTAAAAGTATAACCACTCCTATGTTTTTTACTTTTGTTTCGGCAAAATATACGCCTGCCATATAAAATATCGTATCGCTGCCGTCAACTATTAAGCTGGCGCATCTGCTTATATAACTGTCAGGTCCGAATTTTGCGTAGATTTCGGCTAACATTGCTAAACTTCCGCTGCCGCTTACCGGTCTAAGGATTACCAAATAAGTTAACTCCGAGGGTATACCCGTCCAAGTAAGTAACGGCGAAACTGCTTTGGTAATTAAAGCGTCAAAACCGCTTGCCTGCATGAGTTTTAATGCTAACATTATAACCATTATGTAGGGAAAAATTCTGATAACGCTTGCCGCACCTTCCTTAGCGCCCAAAAGCATAGCATTGTAAGGATTCTTTTTTTTGATCGCCGCTACAGCCAGCAAAAAAACAAACAGTGCCGGTACTATGTAAGCGCTCATATTTGACTACCTGCCTGATTATTGATTATTGTAGCTAAATTGGATTTGGTTGGCAATGTTGATGCGCTTTTTTGTGTTTCTATAACGGCTCTATTTTTTTTTAAGTCTTCAATTTTGTTTTTTTCGCTTTTAACGATAACCGTCTTTGCTGTTGACTTTGATGTGACATCGGATATAATGTTTTTGTTTTTTTCTGTCTTTTCTCTACCGAAAAGAAAGGCGAATAATATGCTTAAACCCGTTGTTATTACGGTAATAATAAAACAAGGAAAAAATATATCGGCAGGACTGGTACTGCCTGCGGCGGCGCGCATGCCCATAACTGTACTCGGCATAATTTCAAGTCCGCTGGCATTAATTAAAAACAACATTGCCATTGCTCTTGTTATTTTAGTCTTGCCTTTACCCATTTCCTTAATTGCGCCTATTGCCGTAGGAGTACTGGCGTTTGCCACTCCAATAAGGTTAGCCGACATATTGACTACAACATAATCGCGCGCTTTAGGGCTTAATTCGCCGTATAAACATTTAATAACAGGTTTTAACAACGTGCCCAAAATATCGAGCGCACCTATTTGCCGCATTACCTCGATAAATCCTAACCATATGCAATATACGCCGGCAAGCTTAATGCACAGCTCAAAACTCTCCGTAACACTTGTTGTCATAACCGACAGTACGGCGTTGGGATTATAGATGAGCATCAAAACCAGACTTCCGGCAATTAAAATAAACCAAACAGCAGCCATTTTGCTTTCCTTTTTGTAAAATAATTGTTGTTGTTAAATCTTGTGTTACTTTAATTATTTTATGTCAGATTTTTTTCCATATGCGGTTACGTTATTTTTAAGTGCTATTAGTCTTAACCTTAATAAATATGTTTACTTTTAACTAAATTTGCGTTAAACTATATAATTAGAATTTTGTCGGAGATAGTTATGCAAAAGAATGACAAGACATTTTATATTACCACTCCTCTTTATTACAGCAGCGGAAAATTGCACTTGGGACATTGCTATACGACGGTTGTATGCGATTGTTTAGCGAGATTTAAGCGTAAAGACGGTTTTGATGTTTTCTTTTTGACGGGGACAGACGAGCACGGTCAAAATATCGCCAAAAAGGCAGAGGAAAAGGGACTTAGCCCTAAGGAATTTGTCGATATGCTTTATGTCGACATAAAAAAACTTTGGCAATTAATGCGCATAAGTTACGATAAATTTATCCGTACCACCGACGACTACCACGAGAGGGCGGTGCAAAAAATTTTTGAAAAGCTGTATGACAAAGGCGATATTTATAAGGCGGAGTACGAAGGCTGGTATTGCAGTCCGTGCGAATCCTTTTGGACGGAAAGTCAGCTGATAGAGGGGAAATGCCCCGACTGTCATAGGGAAGTTGTTAAAGCTAAGGAGGAAAGTTACTTTTTTAGACTGAGCAAATACGCAGATAGCCTGCTTAAACTATATCAAGACAATCCTGAATTTTTACAGCCTGCTTCGCGCGTTAACGAAATGGTAAACAATTTTATCAAACCCGGCTTGGTTGACTTGGCAGTCAGCCGCACCAGCGTAACTTGGGGCGTGCCGGTGCCTTTTGACGCAAAGCACAGCGTTTATGTGTGGATTGACGCTTTAAGCAATTATATCACGGCTTTAGGCTACGAAAGCGAAAATGACAGTCTGTTTAAAAAATACTGGCCGGCTGATGTTCATATGATGGCTAAGGAAATTGTACGTTTTCATAGCATTATTTGGCCCGCCCTTTTGTTGGCTTTGGATTTGCCCTTGCCTAAACACGTTTACGGCCACGGTTGGTTGTTATTTGGCGGCGACAAAATGAGTAAGAGTAAAGGCAATGTTGTTGATCCGTATTTTTTGGTTGACAGATACGGTTTGGACGCCATACGGTATTATCTAATAAGGGAAGTACCCTTCGGCAACGATGGAGTTTATACAACGGAAGCCTTATTAAACCGTTTTAACAGCGATTTATGCAACAGCTTAGGCAATTTAGTCAGCCGTACCACCGCTATGATAGCTCAGTATTTTGACGGTAATGTCCCGCATCAGAGCGAACTTAACGATAACGATAAAGAGCTTATTGACATGGCTACAGGCTGTTTGGATAAGTGCAGAGCGGCGATAGACAGCTTTAATATGCCGCAAGCTATGAGCGAAATATTTGCGCTTGTTTACAGGGCAAACAAATATATAGACGAAAATACGCCTTGGGCTTTGGCTAAAGACGAAAGCAAAAGAGAAAGACTGGGTACAGTGCTGTATAATTTAATAGAAACCATTAGGTTTATTGCTCTTTTGATAAGCCCGTTTTTGATGAATACCGCCGAGGAAATTTACATGAGGCTAAATAAGGGCGAAGTACCCGATAACTTCGACAGTTTGCATTCTTTTGACGGCATGAAAGAAGGGGATAAGGTGACAAAAGGCGAAAATTTGTTTACCCGTATCAATGTCGCCAAGGAACTTGAAGAATTAAACAAAATTTTGTAATATCTATTGTAATACTAAAAATAAGGACGAAAATGGAAAAAAATCAGGTAAGGACAAGATTTGCGCCAAGTCCCACGGGATATTTGCATATAGGAGGCTTGCGCACGGCATTATACAGTTATTTATACGCAAAAAAAACAGGCGGAAAGTTTATTTTGCGTATCGAAGACACCGACCAAAACAGATTGGTAGCGGACAGTATCGACAATATTTTAAAAACAATGAAGGAAGCCGGACTTTTTTATGACGAAGGGCCTGACGTCGGCGGTGATTATGGTCCTTATATACAAAGCCAAAGGAAAAACGAATACCTTAAATATGCAAAAATTTTAATCGAAAAGGGCGGGGCTTATTATTGTTTTTGTTCTAAGGAGCGGCTGGAAAATCTGCCCGACGCAAACGGCGCACGCCGCTACGACAAGCACTGTTTGTCTTTAAGCAAAGAGGAAGTGCAAAAAAGGATAGAAAGCGGAGAGCCTTACGTAATAAGACAAAATATGCCGACAGAGGGAATTTCGTCTTATACTGATGCTGTTTTTGGCGAAATAAGCGTAAAAAACGAGGAACTTGAAGATAATATATTAATTAAATCCGATGGTATGCCCACCTATAACTTTGCCAACGTTATTGACGACCACCTTATGGGGATAAACGTTGTTATGCGCGGCACGGAATATTTGACAAGTACGCCTAAATACAATCTGCTTTATGACGCCTTTGAGTGGGAAAGACCTTTGTATATCCATATGCCGCCTATTATGCGCGATAAGGAGCACAAATTGAGCAAGCGTGACGGAGCGGCAAGCTACGAAGATTTAATCGAAAAGGGTTATATCAAGGAAGCCATAATCAATTATATCGCTCTGCTTGGCTGGTCGCCTAAAAACGATAAGGAAAAAATGAGTTTTGAGGAAATGCAGCAGCTTTTTAGCATTGAGGGTATTAACCGTTCACCCGCTATTTTTGACGAGATTAAACTAAAGTGGCTTAACGGACTTTATATAAAGGAAATGGATGCCGATAAGTTTTTGCAACTGGCAACTCCTTATTTAGACAAAAGCAAGGCTGCGGGTAAATACGATTATACAAAATTAGCTAAGCTTATTCAGGGCAGGGTAGAGGCTTTAACCGAAATAGCCGATAAGGTAAACTTTTTGGAGGAATTTGATAATTACGACATAAACCTTTTTGAAAACGCAAAACAAAAAAGCAGTATTGACAGCGCAAAAAAATATCTGCCTAAAATTATCAGTGCATTGACTGATTTAAAACAATGGGACAATACCGCATTGTATACCGTTTTGACGAGTTTAGCGGCAAACGAAGGTGTAAAAAACAGCTCGATACTTTGGACCACAAGGGTAGCAATAAGCGGCAAGGAGTCCACACCGGGCGGCGCAACGGAACTAGCCGACCTACTCGGCAAAGAGAAAGCATTAAAAAGACTTAATTTTAGTTTAAACTTACTTGGTAAAGAATAATTTTTTAAATTGATTTCCTATTTAAAGATTTACTAATCAAAATAATTACTCCTCATCGTTATTGATAAGGAGTATTTTTGTTAGTCAGTGTATAAATCTCTTTTTTTGTTAAGCTGTTTTTCCTTATTCGGTCTGTTAAAGTCTAATAAAAACTTTGCCCACTCTTTTTTTTGTTTATCTGTATTTTCTTTCCAATACAGCAAATTTTCGTAATAAAATTTGATTTTTTGACTGATTAGGGTAAAATTATTGTATTCTCTCACCAGTGAGGTCAACTCATAAAAAGGCAGTCCTATTGCATGTGTTTCGACGTGTACTGTTGCTCCGGCGTGACCTATTGCATGACACAGTGCGCCGTATATTTCGTCAACGTCTTTTGCGGCTCTATGGGCAGCTAAGATTGCCTGTTTGGCTAAATTCATTTTGATTTTTCCGCTTGCCCAGCTTTCGCAAAGTATTAAACAGTTTTTAGGTCTGACTTCTTGGGGATATTTTTCTTCAAATTTTTTTAATGTTTGCTGACTGCAATTTAGCGCCCACATAACAAGGCTCCTATGATTACAAGTCTCAATCAGGCTGATGAGTTTTTGTAAACATGCGCTGTCGCGCGAAAACAAAATTTTGTTACCCCTTTTTAACCTGTTTTTGACATCTAAAAACAAATCATCCATATTTTACTATGTGTTAATTAAACTTATCCCGTCCCCATTCCCGCACAAAGGTCGTTATCCTGTCTAAATCGTCTTTAGTATAATAATCAATGCAAATGCGTCCTTTATTGCCGTTGCCCACAGCAGTGACTTTTGTCGCAAAAGCACGCTGCATATTTGTGACAAGATCTTTTAATTCGAGACTGATTTCGGCTTTGCGTATGACTTCCGCAACAGGTTTTGGGTTTAAAAGACTATGTACCTGTTTTTCGATTTCCCTTACGCTCATCTTGTTGTCGCATGCTCTACGTGCTAAATCCAATTGCTCTTTTTCGTCGTCTACTACCACTAAAGCCCTGCCGTGTCCGGCGGATAAACGTCCGTTTTCAATTAAATCAAGCACTGCGCTGTTTAAGGATAATAACCTTAATGTATTGGCTATTGCACTGCGGCTTTTGCCTATACGGTCGGCGGCTGTTTCCTGAGTCAAATTAAACTCCTCCATCAGTTGCTTGATTGCACGCGCCGCTTCAACAGGGTTAAGGTCCTCCCGCTGTAAGTTTTCGATTAAACTTATTTCCCTCACTTGTTGAGGCGTATAATTTTTTATTATAGCGGGGATTGTGGTTTTGCCTGCAATTTTGCTTGCTCTAAAACGTCTTTCGCCCG
>CALGIK010000146.1 GCA_937915515.1 uncultured Clostridia bacterium | reverse complement strand
AAAGGAGAAATCGTTAAAAATGCAGAGGATGCTGTTTATGCCGCGCGGCGAATAGGCTATCCTGTTGTAGTTAAACCATTAGAAGCAAATCAAGGGAAGGGCGTCAGCGTAAATTTAATAAAAGAGCGTGATATCAGTCAGGCTTTTGATTTTGCGTCTAAATACAGCCGAAACGTCATAGTAGAAAGTTTTATAAAAGGTAAAGACTATCGAGTTTTAGTTGTTAAGGATAAGGTAAGCGCTGTATCTATGAGGGTTGCCCCCTTTGTAAAAGGAGACGGGGTTCATACCTTAAGAGAACTTATCGACATATTAAACAGTGACGAAAAGCGCGGTAACGGTCATGAAAAACCGTTGACAAAAATTAAAATTGACGAAAGCGTTTTATCTTTGTTAAAACGTAAGGGATTAAGTTTAGACTATATACCTTCTAAAAATAGACTGATAACGCTGCGGGAAAACGGAAATTTAAGTACCGGAGGCACTGCTGTTGATTGTACTGATGTAATTCATTCTGCAAATGCCGCTATTGCCGTCAAGTGCGCAAAAGCATTAGGTATGGATATTGCCGGCGTTGACATGATTGCTAAAGATATTTCTAAACCTATAGTTATTAACGGCGGAGCAGTAATAGAAGTAAATGCCGCACCGGGGATCAGAATGCATTTGTATCCTTCTAAAGGTAAAGTGCGGTCTGTTGCAAAAGATATTATTGATGCTATTTATCCTACGATAAACGATGCTGATTTTCCCATTGTTTCGGTTACCGGGACAAACGGTAAGACGACTACAGTCAGACTGATTGCGCATATATTAAGCCTTACAGGCAAAAAAATAGGTATGACCTGCACTTCGGGTACTTATATTGATGGGTATTGCCTCCGAGAGGGCGATAATTCGGGGTATTTAAGCGCTCAAGATATTTTATATGACAGGTCGGTCGAAGCAGCGGTGCTTGAAACTGCGCGCGGCAGTATTATAAAAAAGGGTTTAGGGTACGACTTGGCTAACGTAGGGATAGTTACTAATATAACCGAGGACCACCTTTGCTTAGACGGCGTAAACACACTTGAAGACTTGGCAAACGTAAAATCTTTGGTGGTGGAAGCAATTAAACCTAAGGGATATGCTGTTTTAAACGCAGAAGACGAGATGACAAACAGCATAGTTAAAAACGTGACGGCTCAAATTATTTTCTTTTACTTTGATATAAATAATGTAAAAGTTAATCTTAAACAAGCAAGAAAACTAGTTTATGCCGAAAAGGGCGCTATTAAAATATACGATGACGGATATGTTTTTGATATAATAGAGATAAATGCGATACCTCTGACTTTTTTTGGGGTATCGGAATGTAATATAAAAAACTGTCTTGCCGCAACTGCAGCAGCTTTTGCTTTAGGTATTTCGCCCGAAAAGATTGCGGAGGGATTGCGCACTTTTTTGGTTAACAGCGGAAGGTTTGAAATTTTCGAAATGGAAAATTTTAAAATAATGCTCGATTACGGTCATAATATCGACGCTTATAAAGAGGTTTCAAAATTCTGCAAAAAAATTTCTTCAAAACGATTGGTTGGTATTATCGGAGTGCCGGGCGATCGCACAGATACTTCCGTCAAGAAAGTTGCTCAAATTGCCGCACTTTGCTTTGACAAAATTTATATTAAGGAAGATGAGGATTTAAGAAACAGAGAAAAAAACGAGATAGCCGGTATTTTGCACGATACTGTGATTATGCAAGGGCACAACAATACGTCAGTTGCAGTCGATGAGGTTGCGGCATTGGAAGACGCGATAAAAAATGCTCAAAAAGGAGATTTTATTGTTGTTTTTTATGAAAAATATGAACCGCTTGTCAGTCTGATAGAAAAATATCAAGGAAAAAAACTTGATTCATTTGATAAGCTTATTAAGTAATATGGTTCTATTTAACTGAAAAAGACAGCGTAATAAGCGTAAGCAAAATTCTTTTTAAATAATACTTCTTTACCTAAACGTTTGATAGATTTTATAAAATGGTTTTTCTAAATATTATATTTTCTTAATTAATTGTATAAATGTAATTCTTTTCTTATTTTATTTAAATAATCTTATAACTGTCTTAAACTTACGAATTGTAAAATTCATTTAATTTTAAATAGCATCACGGATTAATACCATGTTAGTTAAAATAATCTAAATTTCGACAAAATCTGCAATTTTTTCATATTATATAACAAAAAACAGTATTGACAATAGGTATATATTATGATATTTTAATAATATGTGGTTATTGTTAGTAATTTAATAATATGACTATTATTTAAAGAAAGGAGACAAACTATGTTAAAGAAAATATGTAAAGCAGTGACATTAATCATGTGCATTGGCTTGTTAGTGGGATGCGGCGGGCCTTTGCGTTTGCAGTCTTTCAAAACCGAACTGTCTGCGGAGGAGCACATCAACAACATAATATCACGCACGGAGGAAAAATACTCTGAACAGTTGGAAGAAGGCACGATAACGGCGTTTCAAGTATATACGCTATGGTCCTTTAAGGAAAAACCGGAGTATTTTTTGGTGGAATTTGACGGCAATTTTGATAAGACTAATATCGATGGGCAAGGATTCGAAGGTGGCGGATATGCGTTTCTCATCGGATATATAGCCGACGACCAATATTATATGTATTACTATTATCCGCGTAACACGAAAAGCCCTTTTAGGGAACAAGGATTTGAAAACGATAAAAAATATTACGGTTATACTACGATGGCAGTAAAAAATGACGGAACGATGGTTTGTATTGGCAATATGGGGAATACAAAGGATAAATCGGGCGCGACTTTGTCTAATTCAAGGCAAAATTACTTGGCGACGCATGATTACAGGTTGCCCTGTACGCTTTATTAATCTAATTGTTATGGGGGCATAAAAATACGCCCCCTTTAATCATTCATAAAGAAATTTAATAAACATAAATAGGAGCTAAATCATGAAAAGACTAAAAATTGTTATATTAAGCATAGTATTCTGTGAATTGCTATCACTTTTAGCAATCTTTGCAGGCTTCGACTCATTTGCGGTATTTGCATGCGACGATGTCGATGATGTCGTGGTCACTAATGCTTTTGTTGACGCCGTCAATATTGAAAGCTTATCTCGTGATCTGTTCGGAAATGTAGGGATTAAATCAAGCGAGTATCTTTACAATTATGATGACTCTCCAGACTATGTATATGTAAAATATACAAATTACGGCTACGCCGTTTATGCAAGAGAAACTTTGGAACTGCTGGAATATGCATCCCAAGGCAATCTACCATATTCGGATACAGGCACAAAAAAATATTACGGCGGACCAGCAAATTATTTCTTAAAAGAAAGCGAGCTATTTACAAATGTCCTTTCTGGCGAATCTATTTCGATTTCCGCCGCCGATGCGAAAAGATATTCTGACGAGACGCGAAATATGTTTTCAAATAATTGCGAGAATGAAAGGCAGGATACATATGATAATCAACAAGATATAACTTTTGAATCCCAGAACCAATCTGCGATCATGTCGGCGCCTCCTTATATCTACCCTATTACCCCCGGTGTCGCACCTATAACATACATCCCTAATTACCAATATTTTATTATTAATCCGATACACGGTCCTAATTCAGGAGCGGATTGCGGACCAATCGCCGCTCAAATACTGCTGAGTTATCATAATTATTATTCTGACAGGCGCATAATAGACAATGGATTTTTGTTCAACGGTGAGGATAACCCAAATGAATGCACAAATCCAATGCTCATGACGAGCGGCACGTTAGGCAGCAGAGATATTT